>JADFYS010000022.1 GCA_015232955.1 Gammaproteobacteria bacterium | reverse complement strand
TTCAGCTGACACGACTTTTTACAACGACATTCAGCACTGTTTACAAAAATCAGCGCAAAATCTATCCGTTAGAAGAGGAACCTTTGTCAAACTGGCGTGGTAGGTTGCGTGAGAGATTCGATATTGTCAGAGAGAAGCATTCTTTCCCACGCAGAACATTAGAACAAGAAAGTACTAACCCACCGCCTTAAAAGACGGTGGGTTGTTTAGTCTACGCTAGCAAGGGGGTGAGGCTTAGCTCTTCTTAAAATGGGGATCAAGGTGTTGATCTGCCAGTGTCGTCGGGAGCAGACGCAGGGCAGAGGAGGCTATTGTCACCATGGTAAGTGAGATAGCGACCCCCATCAAACCAAGAACGGTCTCTGCCATTGTTGGATGGTAGGCGTTGATGGCGCCATCGGCGAAGCTGCTACTGACCTCATAACCGGGGAAGTTAATCAACGGGTAGGCCTGGCCTCCGATAAGAATGACATAGAGTTGAGCAAGGCCACCGATAATCACCAGCACAGAGGCGGCAATAATTGCCAGGCGATTGTTTCCGACGCCCGGGGCATAGATCAGCGCCAGAGGAAGGAGTGAGCCTAATACCACCTGTACCATCCAGAAGAGTGAGGTGAAGATGCCACCCTCTATCAGGATGAACTGCTCCACCCCGGAATGTTCAGCGGCATAAAGGTTGGTAAAGTGGTAGACCATGACAAAGTAGAGAACTCCGGCAATAAAGACTCCAAGTAGATTCTTCAGTTTCAGCAGAACATAATCACCCAGCTCGCGACCGGTGAGGAAAAATGCTGTCATGAGCACCAGAATGAAGATCGCCAGTCCGAAAGAGAAGGACATCACGATAAACATGGGCGCCATCAATGCAGCATCATACGCCTGACGAGCGACTAGCCATCCGAAGATAGAGCCGGTACCGGTTGTAAGTACCAGCCTCCAGACAAAGGCAAAGAGACCAATGCTATCTTTATACCGGTTCATCCGTTTTTCGAGCATCACCCAGAGATAGGCGCCTACAATCACCAGAAAACCGTTGTAGAGGATGATGTTCCAAGCAAATATAGACTTGAAATTGTAGGTGGTCATTGCGATAAAGAGGCGATCCGGGCGCCCTAGATCCAGTACCAGTACTGCGAGCCCCCCAATCAGAAGCGCGATGGCCAATAGTGCCGATAGTGGTGCTAACGGTTTGTACATCTGTCTGCCAAAGACTGAACCGATTGATGCCACATTGAGTGCGCCAGAAGCGGCGACGATGAGGAAGATCGCAAATACATGGGGCATGCCCCACACAATCTGATTATCCATCCCGGTAACCCAGTGGCCGTTGTGCTCGATGAAGAGAACCGACCCTGCCCCCGCAGCGATGAAGGCGACAAAAAGTCCTAACAGAGAGTAAAAGCCTGAATTGTTATCTACTTGTGTGTAAATTGTCTTCATTATCTCTTCCGCTTAAATTCCCTGATAACGAACACCGGGATTGAGGGCGAGATCTGCCCTAATCTGTGTCGATGCATACTTTGCAACCCGCTGTGAGATTTCACTCGATTCGTCCTTTAAATCTCCCACCAGAATCGCCCCCTTACTACAGGCCGCAGCGCAAGCTGTAGTTCCCTCACCTGCATCAAGTTTATGCACACAGAGGGTACACCCTTCAACACACCCTTTGCCCCGTGGCATGTGCTCTTTCTGCTGATGCAGTGATTCATGGACAAACGACCGCGCCTTGTAGGGACAAGCCATCATACAGAAGCGACAGCCGATACAGAGGTGACGGTCTACGAGCACGATGCCGTCCGCGCGCTTAAATGAGGCTGTGGTAGGGCAAACATCTACACAGGGGGGGTTCTCGCAGTGCTGACAGAGCATTGGCAGAGAGTGCTGCTTACCCGTGCTCTTGTCCTTAAGTTCAACTTTTCGAATCCACTGAGCCTGCTGCTCTGGTCTGGAGTTAGGTTCACTAGCAGAGATCTCTCCCCACCCATTCTCCTGTTGGCATGCAGTAATACATTCGTTACATCCCGACTCACATGCGGTGGTGTCGATCAACATTCCCCAGCGCACAGCACTAGATGCTGATTGGTCCAGATTTCTCGCATCTGCTGCGGTGTAGAGGAGTATACCCGGAGCGATAGTGGCTGCAGAGAGGGCCGCTCCACCTTTAAGAAAATCGCGGCGCGACAGTTCCTGTTCAGGTTTTGAGGAGTTTGTCATTTTGCTTCACCTTCGGGTTGAGTTGCATGACACTCGAAGCAGTCGGGTTTTACCCCAGCATAGGCGTGGCAGTTTTTGCAGAAATGGCGCTCGGTTTCTGGGTGTTGCGCACTCTTCTGCAGTTCGTAGCTACGAGGTTCTATATGACAGTTGAGACACTCCTTCAGGCTGTAGAGTTTGGTACGGATCCCCAAGCGCATCGTCTCTACTCGATGCTGTTTGAGATACTCCATATGGTTCCGGCGCATATTGGGTACAGTGTCAACACACTGCTCGCCCTTTACCGCTGGCGGGATGGATGGACCGTCTCCTCCCATCACCACCCCCGGGACGAGGAGGGTGGTGGCTAGGAACAGGAACAGTATCCCATGCACTGCTTGCTGCAAAAGTTGACTCATTCGTCAGTACCTTGGTTAGTCAGTTCTACTATTCGCCCATTCCCATGTCGATATATCCGGTTGGGCAGACATCTGCACAGATGTGACAGCCGATACAGCGGTTATAGTCAGTGTAGACATAGCGGCCAGTAGTGGTATCACTCTTGTCGGTTTTATGTACAGCATCCTGAGGACAGTAGACCACACAGTTGTCACACTCGAAACACATTCCACAGCTCATGCAGCGTTTGGCTTCGCCTATGACCTCCTCTTCACTAAGAGCAACGAGTCGTTCCTGATAGTTACCAATCACATCCTCTGCTGTAACCTCAATGGTGTGACGCTTATAGCGAGGTGTGTGCTCGAAATGGCCAAGGAAAAGCATGTCTGAAGAGATAATTTCGTGCGCAGAACGATCTTCGTAGTTATGGACGGCCCAGTTACTGTCAGAGGTACCGCGCAGACCAACATCGATGGGTTTGACGGTATCATCCTCGCGTTCATCCGCCTTAAAAGTTCCTGGCAGCTTATCAGTCTCTTCCAGTTTTTCCATAAGACTGAAGAAGTTGACATCCACTTTGGGGCGAACATCCATCGTCTTTTTCTTAAGGAAGTGGTCAACACTCTGTGCAGCGATGCGCGCGTGGCCAATGGCGGTAGTGAGCAGGTGAGGGCGGACAATATCCCCGATTACAAAGACTCCAGGCTTTCCGGGAACCTGGAAGTTCTTGTCGCTATCGATCAGGTTACGATCGTTGGCATAGCCCTCCATCCCCTCAAGATCTCCAGATTGACCAATGGCCGCTACAATTAGCTCAGCTGCAATGTCAAATTCACTCCCTTCGATTGGGGTCTTGCCATCATCTTCAAGCTTTATAACACGCAGTGCAGTAGCTCTCCCTTCCGCACCTTTTATTACCGCTACAGGGCTCAGTTGGCCGACGATCTCCACCCCTTCACGAGTTGCATCTTCAATCTCATGCTCGGCTGCGGCCATCTTGGAGATTGGTGAGCGGGAGATGAGCATGACATCTGCACCTTGACGCACGGCACTCTCAGCAACATCGTGTGCGGTCTGGTTGATAATGATGTGCTCTGGACGATCCTTTTCGTTCTCGACTGTGATATTTCCGAGGCGGCGGGCAACAGATGCGACATCTATGGAGGTATCTCCACCACCTATGACCACAACTTTACCGGTTACATGCTTCAGTCTTCCTTGGTTAAACGCAGCGAGAAAGGCGACACCGGTGATGCAGTTTACAGCGTCGGCACCCTCTATGGGGAGAGGACGACCCGCTTGCGCACCTAGTGCAAAGATGATGGCATCAAACTCTTTTTCGACTTCCGCCATCGGCACATCTTTGCCGACACGAATACCGGTCTTCACCTCAACACCCATGTCAACAATGCGTTTGATCTCTCCATCAAGCACATCACGAGGGGTACGATAGCCCGGTATTCCGTAACGCATCATGCCACCAAGGTGTTCAAGCGCCTCAAAAATGGTTACGCCATGTCCCATTCGGCGCAGCTGGTAGGCCGCAGCCAGTCCACCGGGACCCCCACCAATGATCGCCACGCGTTTGCCACTCTCTGCACCTGACTCGAAACTAAAACCACGCTCTAGAGCTTGATCCCCAATATACTGCTCGACCGAGTTAATTCCAACATGATCTTCTACCATGTTGCGATTACAGCCATCTTCACAAGGTGCCGGGCATACCCGTCCCATGATGGATGGGAAAGGGTTGGAGTCGGTCGCGCGACGGAAGGCGTACTCCTGCATCGAGACATCGCCTACAGGCTTTTCGATGCCTCTAACGATATCCAGCCAACCTCGGATGTCATGACCAGAAGGACAGCTCCCCTGACAGGGCGGTGTACGATGAATATAGGTAGGGCATTTATGAGTCCAGCTGGCCTGCCATATACTCTTGTTCCAAGGGAGGTGATCACTGTCACCATCCTGGTAGCGGCGGAAGTTAAACTCTTTTTTCATGTCGTCGCTGGAAGCTGCCATCTCTTATCTCCTGTCTCTGAAACACATCTGCAATCGTTGCAGTGAAAATTAAAAAACTGTTGTCACACCCGGTTCAGCTTTTACTTTGTGCCGGGATAACCCTTAATGCAGTTCATCCTTCCTCTTCATCAAGATCTTTCTCTTGTATCGAACCTTTCATGACCAGTGCCTCACCAACCAGTTGGTGGGTGCTGACAATCATATCCATCGGGAATTTATAATAGGGGAGGATTTTGGCAAATTGTGCCTTACAGATGGCACAGATTGCTGCGAGGTTGGTCACTCCGTGATCTTTGACCACTTCGTCCAGTGCCTCCATCCGTGGCAGGGCACCCTTGACTCGAATCTCCATCAGATCATCGGTAAGAAGCCCTCCACCGCCACCACAGCAGTAGGTCTTCTCCTTTATCGAGTCCTGATCCATCTCCACATAGTGGTTACAGGATGCTTTGATTAACGCCCGCGGAATATCAAATTGGCCTCCGGGGTAATTGCCCATCCGGGTACCACGGGCAACATTACAGGAGTCATGGAAAGTGACGGTTCGCGAATCATTCACACTTTTGTCAAAACGGAGTTGACCCTTTTCGAGCAGATCGTGGGTAAACTCACAGATGTGCTGTGGTATCGGGTAGCTATGATCAAGCTGTTTCTGCAGCTGCTGTGCATAGGGATCATCCCCCCCGGATCCGATGCCGGCAACACTGTTCCAGAAGCTATAGGCGACACGCCAGGCATGTCCACACTCACCGACGACAATCCGTTTGACACCGAGGTCAAGAGCGGCCTTACGGATGCGTTCTGCGACCACTTTCATATTGCTATAGCTGCCGATAAACATCGAAAAGTTGGCAGCTTCGGAAGCGTATGAGCTGAGTGTCCAGCTTACCCCAGCTTCATGAAATACCTTGGCGTACCCCATCAATCCATCGATATGTGGCTCTGCAAAGAAATCTGCGGATGGGGTGATGAGCAGAATATCGGCCCCTTTCTGGTCAAGGGGTATTTTGACGGGAAGACCCGTATCTTCTTCGATCTCTTCTGCAAACTCTTCAAGTGTCGCTTTCAGTGCTTTGCCTGGAAGACCCAGGTTATTGCCGATAGTCTGCAGTTTTCCGAGAATCTCATTGCAGTATTTTTGGCCGTACCCAATGGAGTCCATAATCTCCCGTGCAGCCATAGAGATCTCAGCGGTGTCTATGCCGTATGGGCAGAAAACTGAGCACCTGCGGCACTGCGAACACTGGTGGAAGTAGCTGTACCATTCGTCAAGAACCTCTCTGGTGAGATCTCTTGCCCCCACCAATTTTGGAAAATATTTACCGGCGAAGGTGAAGTAGCGGCGATAGACACTTCGCATCAGATCTTGACGCGCAACCGGCATATTTTTGGGATCAGAAGTCCCCTGAAAGTAGTGGCACTTATCGGTGCAGGAACCACACTTTACACAGGCATCCATGTAGACCCGAAGCGAGCGGTACTTGCTCAACAGATCCCCCATTTTTTCGATCGCTTTCTCTTCCCAGTTATCAACCAATTCGCCAGGAAAACCCAACTGCTCCTGATGGTTGGGTTTGGCTACGAACGGACTCAGATGCGCGGTTGCACCTTCTACCAGTTCGTTGGGTATTGCGGGATATTGTCGGAATTCTGGCGTCTGGAAATCGGCCACAAGATTCTCCTTAGGCTAAATTTCGGTTACAGCTTATCCAGATCTCTGGTCCAAGGAGCGGTGTGACGCTGCTCCCGGGGATTATCAATCTGATTACGGGTAGGGCTAAAAAAGAGTCCGGGTGCATGAAGAAGCTTACTCACCGGAAAAATCATCATCAGTACGGCTACCAGGAGCAGATGAATCAGCAGTGGTCCATCTGTAGGTAACTGATGAATATTGAAACCGATAAGCCCGAGAATATACTGTTTAAGCATCACGATGTCAGTATGAGAGACAAACTTCATGATCAAACCACTCAGACCAATCATCAGCAGTAGGGCGAGGATCAGGTGATCTGATGGGTTGGTGATATAGCGGATTCTCTCTACGAGAAACCTTCTCGCCCAGAGCCCGAGAAGTCCAATTACCATCATGCCACCACCCACAATTCCAAACGGCTGCATAAAGATGATAAAAGAAGGAACCTCTTCGATGAAGTAGCGAAGATGGCGAATAGTGACCAGAAACAGTCCGAAATGGAAGAGGAAGCCGAAGAGCCAGATCCACTTATTGGATTTAAAGAGGCTCTCGAAGAGGACAACCTCACGAGCGATACGGAGTGCAACCCCGCTTCCGGTAACCGGTGCAGGTGTCGTAGGAATCTTGAGAGGAGCAGGTGTCCTCCAGTACTGGCGGATCTTATAGCCCACACCAACAAAAAAGATGGTGGCTGCAATATAGAAGAGAAGTGCATAGAGCACTGACATCAATAGATCCTCCGGTTAATGGACAGAATTAGTGTGTGGATTGTAGGGGAGGAGTCTCCCCCCCTACAGATAGGCAGAAGAGAACGCCTAGATACAGCCGGTCGGCTTAGGAAGACCAGCAACCTTACAGGCTTGCTTGGCAGGTCCGTAGGGGAATAGTTCGTATAGATACTTGCTATTGCCTTTCTCTTTACCCAGTTTTTTGCCGATAGCTTTGGTCAAAACACGCACCGCAGGGGCAATTTGATACTCGTCATAATACTCACGGAGGAAGTCGATAACCTCCCAGTGGCTCTCAGTCATTTCGATGCTTTCGCTTTTTGCAAGCTCTTCAGCTGCATCTCTGGTCCAGTCATTCAGATTGAGGAGGTAGCCTTCTTCATCAGTTTCCAACTCAGTTCCACCTACATTGATACCCATCTTTTACATCTCCTTACAAGTTTGGTTAAAAGTTACAGAAATTTACAGCCAGCTTTGTAGTTTTTCGTTGTCACAGGTGAGGTCTACAAAGCCGTTATAGTCGACAAGTTTTACGCCATCGATCACCTTATCAGCGATACCTCGTGCTTTGACATCTGCCTCAAGTGCACAGATGGTCATCCCTTTCATCGCACCTGTGATTGCATCGCTCACAGCGCTATTTTTTAGTACCCCATAGACACCATCTTCAATAAGAAGAATGGTACTGCCCTCTTTGGCGCAGGAGAGACAACTCTGAAGTGAGTTCTTCTCGAAGGGTGATTTGTTTACAATATGCAGCATTGATAAATCTCCTGATTAGAAACTCAGCACGACATCATTTTCTTCCATTATCTCTTTGATCTCACTGCGATCAACCAAGACAATAGAGTCTCTTTCAGCCCAGTCGTCATCTTCATCTTCCCAGACAAGATGCTGAAGATCATCCAAACTCATTCCCCGCTCTTCCAGTGACTGTTTGTCAACATAGATCTTGGTGACCTCATAGTCACCCAGTGCTGAATAGGTTGGAGAAAAGTTTTTGTTATCGATCCCAGCGGTGTCCTGGCCCTTGGCCAACTGAAACACTCCGTCATCCATAAACAGTAACCGGACATCCTGTTCAAAAGCTGCACCAATTAGTACCACCTCTAGTGATTCCAGAGCATACACCGTTCCGTAAGGAGCCTTGCGGTTCACATACAGGAATTTCTTCTGTGTCATATCCAATAACTCCTATAGTTAATCGCCGAAGACTACCAGACGCTCGGATTGAATTGCCCCTTCGATCAATTGACCAAGCCCTGAAATACGGAAACCAGGCGCAAGATTGTCAGCATCTTTACCGTTGCGTTTGGCCTCATCTGCATCTGCAATACCACGACGCTGTGCTGCGGCCACACAGACCACCATATCAAGATTGTGCTCGGCAGCCAGCTCGCTCCAGCGGTTGACTACATTGCGGTCATCTTGAGGAGGCGTGGTGAGACGGGTCGCATTATTGACCCCGTCGTGATAGAAGAATACACGAAATATCTCATGACCTTTTTCAAGTGCTGCCCGGGTAAATTGGTATGCGCTATCAGAGGCCTGATGCGTATAGGGTCCCTCACTTACCTGTATCGTAAATTTCATCGTGATTAAAACCTTTGCAATTCGTTGCCGGTAATAAGTACCGGATTAGAAACGGATGTGAGCTGATGCGTTGAGACTCGCACGGCCACCGCGCCAGTTGTCGATGTGATATTTGGTAAAGGGGAGACCTGTCTTTTCGAAGAACTGCGGCCAACCGATTCTTTCGGCCCACTCGCCCATCCGCTCCCAATCTTTGGCATCTTCTTTGTATGTTTTGAGGATTTTCTTCACCACCTCACCCACTTCTGGCCAGCGAGGGGCATTATTGGGGAGTCCTGCAGCTACCAACTTATGAAAGCTCGGCTTGCTCCGTGTACTGGAGTGTTTACCACCCACCCAGATTGCAAACTTTGAATGCTCTGGATCGTTAATCTGCATTGGTGGGCAGGGCGGGAAGCAGGCACCACAAGCGACGCATTTCTTCTCATCCACTTCCAGAGACGGTTTGCCATTGACAACAGCAGGACGGATAGCGGCAACGGGGCAACGGGCCACCACAGTGGGGCGTTCGCACACATTTGCAACCAGATCGTGGTTAATTTTTGGCGGTTTGGTGTGCTGGATGTTGATTGCAATATCGCCTTGGCCACCGCAGTTTATCTGGCAGCAGGATGAGGTGATATGGACATGGTTTGGCATATCCTGGTTTTTGAAGTCATCGAACAGCTCATCCATTAACGCCTTTACGGCACCTGAGGCATCTGTCCCGGGAATATCGCAGTGTAACCAGCCTTGGGTGTGCGAAACCATGCGCACAGAAGGACCTGTTCCACCTACAGGGAAGCCAGCATCTTCACAGGCCTGAATGAGAGGCTCTACCTTGCTCTCATCGGTGACCATGAACTCAAGTGCTGAACGCATGGTGAAGCGGATAAAGCCGTCAGCGTAGTCATCTGCAATCTGCGCAATTTTCCGCACCGTATGGATATCCATTTGACGACAAGAGCCAGCTTTTACAGTCCAGACTTTATCACCACTCTTCGCAACATGGAGGAGGACTCCGTTACGCGGACGCTCGTGATAGGACCACTGGCCATAGTTCTTTTTAAGCGCCGGGTGGAGGTATGGTTCCCAATCCGGAACACCAGTTTCATCAGGCATACGGGGTGCAGACATATCTTTACTCCAATTTTTCTAGTGAGAATTATTGTAGGTTTGTAGTACCGGCGATGATGCCGGTACTACTCGGGTTGAAAAGGAGATTAAGCTTTACGCTCTTCCCATTTAGCCACCTCTTCATCCCAACCATCCATGCGGACATAAGGGTTGGTGCGAGGAACATCGATCTGGTTCGGGTCGATATCAACCTCAATCCCTTCAAGGTAGTTTGCGAGACCGATGCGGTCAATCATCTCTCCACAGCGCTCATGCTCTAGAGCATTTTCAGCAAAGAAGTCGATCATCCGACCAGATAGATCTTCCAGTTCATCTAGCCCCTCTTCGGTGTCCACTTTCATAAAGGGGACGATGACGGTACCAAAGGTGTCACCGATTTTCAGGGTACGCTTGCCACCGACCAGAATCATAACCCCTTTATCATCTCCGGGGGCGAGCGCTTTGGTCATGACATTGATGCAGTGCATGCAACGAACACAGTTCTTGTTGTCAACATCAAGCGTGTCGTCATCATTCAGTGCCAGAGCATTGGTTGGGCAGCGGGTGATCACATTGTCTATGATGTATTTGCGACCTTTTGTGGAGACATACTCCTTAACCTTCTCCTGATCCACCTTCATATCATCACGCCAGGTTCCGATTACCGCCTCATCTGCACGCTGCGTAGCGTTGGAGCAGTCGTTGGCACAGCCAGAGAACTTAAACTTCCACTTATAGGGGAGGGCAGGGCGGTGCATATCATCGAGAAATGCGTTAATCATCTGACGGTGTGCTGCATACTCGTCATAACAGGAGTGCTCACATCTGGCATGCCCTACACAGGATGAGGCGGTGCGTAGCGCAGGACCCGCGCCCCCCATGTCAAAACCCATTGCATTGACTTCATCAAAACAGGGCTGAACTGCAGCGGTGGTACACCCTTGAAGCATCAAGTCGCCTGATTGACCATGGAGACAGAGCAGGCCTGAACCGTGCTTCTCCCAAACATCAGAGAATTTGCGCAGCAGATCAGAGGTGTAGTGAAAACCGGGAGTCGGCTGGATTCGGATGGTGTGAAACTCTGCCGCCGAAGGGTAGAGCGCTTTTTCGTTTTTGTCCTTTAGCTCGGTGAAACGGGGAATAACCCCCCCTCCGTAGCCAACTACGCCTACGGTTCCGCCTTTCCAGTATCCTTTGCGGGTTCTGTATGAGGTCTCTAGCTGTCCCAGAAGATCGACCATCATGTCGTTATCCTGTGCCAGCCTCTTAATACCGGTCACAAAGCTGGGCCAAGGACCAGACTCAAGTTGATCAAGAAGAGGTGTAGCGTGCATCTCTTTAGCCATTATCATTTCTCCTGAGCGTCCGCTCAATAAAATTTTGGTTGCGGGCCTGTCACTGACAGTAGGATTACAGGCCATGAATCTTGCGTTGGTTCAGATTCTGCTCCTCTCCAACATGGCGCAGATTTTAGGAGTTGCTTATCTCGTAACAAATCTTTCCATTGGGAGAGAAGGGTAGACCTTTGGTATCCCAAAAGGGATAGGTAAATTTCTTATGAAATTCAAATCGATATCAATTTCGTGTCAATAGATGTTCCGTTTCAGTGACTAAGAGCAATAACCTCATGTGAACTATAGGAATAGAGTGAATTAACCCTTTAAAATAATGGCTTTTTTTAAATGTCGATTTTAGTTGAATCGTTGCGAGGATAACCCTATAAGTCACGACATACCGCGCTTAATAAAGGAAAAACTTGATGCTCTACCTGAGTGAAATCTTGCTTCAAAACCCACAACTAGAGACTTTTGACGAGTTGATGGCCCTGGTTAAGGAGAGATCCAAATCGGAAATCTTCTTCCGCATCGATGTCAAACCACAATTTGGTGACACCCCCGAAAATTGGGAAGATCGACTTGAGGCGATGTTTACCTAATGAAATCCTATCTCAAACATCCCGATGCCGTTGGTGGTGAGAATCTGTTGGAGACCTCCTCGTCACAGGAGTCTCTTAGAGTGCGTATGGAGAAGATATCTCAGGAGATTGAAAACAATGACTTTGTAGATGCAGTTTCTGCCATTCGTAAAGAGATTGAGCTGACCTATCTCCGATTAGACCTTGAAGAGCAGCCTCTCGCTTTAATTGCGGCAAGGGAACTCTTCACTCGGGCGATTACTGCCGGTTACTGGCATGAGGCAGTAGAGTGCTGTGATATCATTTTTCAGGCTACAGAGGAGAGAGAGGGGGTTATTGCACTTGCGCACGGGATCTGGTTAAGTGTAACTTTTCCGGTGGATCCTGAGTTGACGGTGGCGATGCTCCAGCACTTGGTGGATGAGACACCAGCACATGCAGATGGGGCGGCTGTGGCTGCGGCTGCAGCGAACTACATCGTCTCGCTGCGGGTTGTCGATGATAACAAGCGGGCGGAGTTATCCTTTTTCACAGAGCAGCTCTTGGGACAGGTAGCCCGCCGTCACAGTCAAATAGAGGATCAGGAGATGTTTGCTATCTGGGTAGAACGGATGGAGCTAGATGATCCTGGTCTCTTTTTTCCAAGGCTCGCTCAAGTACTGGAGGCTATTGTAGGGGAGTCGTGGTGGTTTGACCGCGATAAACTACGAGAGAGGATCCCTCCTGAGGGGGTATCATGACGCTCTGGGAAGAGGATGACAATGAAGACCTGTCGAAGGCCCCGGAAAGGGTTGTTGATCTCTCATTTGCGGTTGAGTCTAAAACCATCGCCATTGATCATGCGCAACAATTGCAAAATGAGATCACCCGTCTCCTTCCGTGGTTTGCGGAACATACCGGATGTGCACTCCACCTTATTCATGGTGCAGAGTCGGGAAACGGTTGGCATCGCCCAGAGGGTGAAGATGCTATCATTCATCTCTCGCGTAGAACCCGTTTTCGCCTCCGCCTTCCCGCAGAGCGGGTTGAAGAGGCGAAGCGGTTAGAGCATAGTGAGCTGAATATTGATAATCATCCGCTGCGATTAGGAGGCTCTTCGGTTAAACTACTGGCATTGACCACTGCACTCTACAGCAGACATGTGGTGTGTCATCAAGAGGATGAGGCCCTGTTTCTGAATGACTGTGCCGCTAACCTGAAAGATCACGGTATTCTAGTCAAGAAAATCATGGCGGGTAAAGAGCACTACATCAGGCACGCTGAAGGGCCATTGAGAACCCGCTCCCTCTTTATCGCTGACCTAAGTTATCGTCAGGGGATAAAGTTACAGGAGGATGGGATGGGCTGTTATCAGACCTTGGGGTGCGGAGTCTTTATTCCCCACAAGACACCGTATGCTATTCATCGCTAGAGATATATACTTTAGATTACCGCGTTCACTAAATTTTGCAATTAACTGTCTATTTTCAACAAAAGGAGAAAATTTATGCCCTATGAATTGAATGGGAAAACTATTGAGACCAATGCCAACGGCTATATCAATGATCTGGATGAGTGGAATAAAGATCTGGCGGGGGTAATTGCCTCAGAACAGGAGGTGGAGTTAACCGAGAAGTCTTGGGATGTGATCAACTACCTGCGCGATGAATATTTCAACAATGGCGGAAATCAGCCCAATGAGAGGCACATGATCAAATATTTTAAGGCGCTCTGGACCGATATGGATAAGGTCGATTCAAAGACTCTCTACACCCTTTTTCCTCGTGGGCCAGCGAAGCAGGCAGGGATGATCGCGGGATTGCCAGAGACGAAGAGAAAAGGCGGTTATTGAGCCTCTCCTCAGTTTAGCGTGAAATACATTAGCGTAACCATTCACTCCCCTGGCCTGTTTTAGCCCTCACCCCGGCCCTCTCCCAATGG
>JADFYS010000229.1 GCA_015232955.1 Gammaproteobacteria bacterium | reverse complement strand
TTTTGACGCCAATACCGCACTCCGTCCCCGACTTCACTTCACCCACATCATCTTTGAAGCGACGCAACGACTCCAGTTCACCCTCATAGATGACAATGTTGTCACGAAGTACCCGAATCGGATTGTGGCGCTTGACGATTCCATCGATCACCATACAACCGGCGATAGCACCGAGCTTGGGCGAACGGAACACCTCTCGCACCTCAGCCAGACCGATAATCTCCTCCTTGAATTGTGGAGCGAGCATACCGCTCATCGCACTCTTCACCTCATTGATGAGGTCGTAGATCACGCTGTAGTAGTGGAGATCCAGTCCGTTCTCATCAATGACCCGTTTGGCACCGGCATCGGCACGAACATTAAAGCCGAGAATAATCGCATCGGAGGCGTTGGCGAGCTGCGCATCAGAAGAGTTGATACCACCGACACCGTGGGCGATGATCTTCACCTTCACCTCATCCGTAGAGAGCTTGACCAGTGCGTCATTAATCGCCTCAACCGAACCTTGGACATCGGCCTTGAGCAGGATGTTGAGGACACGAACATCTCCCTCTTCCATCTTGTTGAACATATCATCAAGTTTCGCCTTCTGCTGCCGTGCAAACTTGACCTCTCGGAACTTGCCCTGACGAAAGAGGGCGATCTCCCGCGCCTTGCGTTCACTGGCAACCGCAGTCACCTGTTCTCCGGCATCGGGGGCACCTGAGAGACCGAGAATCTCGACCGGGATCGATGGCCCCGCCTCTTCAATCGCCTTGCCATTTTCATCGTTCATCGCCCGAATCTTGCCAAACTCCTGCCCGGCAAGAAGAATATCACCGCGCCGCAGTTTTCCGCTCTGTACCAAGATGGAGGCGATCACGCCCCGCCCCTTGTCGAGACGGGATTCGATTACAATCCCTTTTGCCAACCCTTCATGGGACGCTTTCAGCTCCAGCACTTCTGCCTGAAGCAGTATCTTTTCAAGAAGTTCATCGATGCCAACCCCGGTTTTCGCCGAGACATAGGCAAACATCACATCGCCACCCCACTCTTCTGAGATGACATCTTCCTGTGACAGCTCGCTCTTTACCCGATCAAGATCGGCCTGATCCTTATCAATTTTGTTGACCGCCACAATCAACGGCACCCCCGCCGCACGCGCGTGCTGAATCGCCTCGCGAGTCTGCGGCATTACCCCATCATCGGCAGCCACCACAAGAACAACGATATCGGTCGCCTGCGCTCCCCTCGCCCGCATCGCTGTAAACGCAGCGTGGCCGGGGGTATCGAGAAAGGAGACCATACCGCGTTGGGTCTCTACATGGTAGGCGCCGATATGCTGGGTGATGCCACCCGCCTCACCTGAGGCGACCCGACTCTCACGAATGTGATCCAGGAGCGAGGTTTTACCATGGTCAACATGGCCCATGATGGTAACTACCGGTGCCCGGGGCAGGAGCTCTGTTTCGGCATCCTCTCCCAGATGGAGATCATCTTCAATCGAATCATCTTTGAGAAGAAGCGGCTTATGCCCCAACTCTTCAACCACTATGGCGGCGGTATCCTGATCCAGAACCTGGTTGATGGTCACCATCGAACCCATGGTCATCATCGCTTTAATCACCTCTGCCGCCTTAACACTCATCCGCTGCGCCAGTTCAGAGACCGTGATCGTCTCGGAGATCTGAACTTCACGCACAACCGGAGCGGTCGGCTTGGCAAACTCATGCTGAGGAGCGTTACTCACCACCGCGCGATCGCGCCGCGTCGGTTTTTTACGCCGCCCCTTTTTACCATCGGCAACATGCAGCTCGCGCGGTTTCTTCTCCTCTTCAAAATCCTTTTTGCTACGGCGCTTGTCACGATCCTTGTCTTTCTCTTTATCACTCCGCTTCCGCCCCTCTTCGGGCGACTGCTTGTCTGTGACTCCTGTCGCTGCCGCTTGAGCATCGGCAATTCTTCTCCGCTCTTCCTCTTCCGCCTTCTTCTTCGACTCCACTTCTGCGCGACTCGCCTCATCCGCACGCCGCTTCTCTTCTGCCTGGTTGCGCTGAGCCTCCTCTTTTAGGCGCAGCGCTTCCGCTGCTTCGAGGCGTCTCTTTTCGAGTTCGCGCTCCAGTGCCGCTTCATTAATCTGGGTCTCAACGCGCTCTGCAAGCAGATCGTCATTCTCTTTGACCACGGTCGTTGCACCGTCAGAGGCGCGTTTGACATAGGTGCGCTTTTTACGCACTTCGACCTTCACCGAGCGGGTGCGCCCGGCACCACCCGACCCTTGACGCAGCTCACTGGTGGATCTCCGAGCGAGGGTGATCTTCTTCGGGGTCTTGCCATCACCCTTCTTATCGTCGCGGCTCGACTCCGGCTTCCCGTGCTGTTTGCGCAGATAGGCGAGAAACTTCACCTTATCCTTGTCATCAATCAGACTGCTGCCGTTGTCCACTTTTATCCCCGCATCTGCCAACTGCCTGAGCAGTCGTTCCAAAGGAACATCGATAGTGCTGGAAAAGCTTGCTACTGTTATCTCTGACATCGTGCCTACTCCTGCTCTATTTACGCTCGTTCACTTCCGAAGCGGGGTCTTCGCTCTCAGCAAACCACGGCTCTCTTGCCTTCATAATGAGAGCTGCGGCCTCTTTATCATCCACGGCGGTGATCTCTGTCAACTCATCTACCGCCAGTTCTGCGAGATCGTCCATGGTGAAAATTTTGGCCAGTGCCAACTTCTCGGCCAACGCGGTGGTCATCCCATCCATCTCCAATAACTTCGGATCGCTCTCGTCGATATGCTCTTCGGTACTGATATCCCGCATCAAAATGGCGTCCCGCGCCCGCTCTCGCAGCTCTTCAACGGTCTCTTGATCAAACTCTTCGATGGCCATCATCTCCTGGACCGGAACATACGCCACCTCATCGAGGGTGGTAAAGCACTCCTGAACCAAAATAATCGCCACCTCTTCATCAACGCTCAACGACTCCATAAAGCTCTGAATCTGGCGTTCACTCTCCGCTTCACTCTTCTTGCCCGCTTCCTCTTCGGTCAGAATATTGAGGTTCCAACCGGTAAGCTCACTCGCAAGGCGGACATTCTGCCCACTACGACCGATCGCCTGGGAGAGCTGATCTTCATCCACGGCCACATCCATGCTATGGCGATCTTCGTCCACCACGATGGATCTAACCTCTGCCGGTGACATGGCGTTGACCACAAATTGGGCATTATTATCATTCCAGAGGACGATATCGACCCGCTCACCATTCAGTTCGTTGGTCACAGACTGGACGCGGGATCCTCTCATCCCAACACAGGCACCGACCGGGTCGATGCGTTGATCTCTGCTCCGTACCGCAATCTTCGCCCGCAGTCCAGGATCTCTTGCCGCCCCTTTAAGTTCTATGATCCCCTCCCCGATTTCGGGGACCTCGACCCGAAACAGCTCAATCAGAAATTCAGGAGCGGTTCGTGTGACAAATAGTTGCGGTCCCCGTGGCTCGGTCCGTACCTCATAGAGCAGGCCGCGAATCCGATCTCCGGGACGCGACGACTCGCGTGGGATGGATCTTTCACGCGGGATAAAAGCCTCAACATTATTACCGATATCGAGGGTAATGTTGCCTCGTTCCGACCGTTTGACTATACCGCTAATCAGTTCACCGACACGATCCCGGTACTGATCGACCACTTGTGCCCGCTCTGCCTCACGCACCTTCTGCACCATCACCTGTTTTGCTGCCTGAGCAGCCACCCGGCCAAAGGCGACAGATTCGATCTGCTCTTCGATATAGTCACCGGCCTGAATCTCCGGTTCATCTTCCCTTGCCGCGCTTAAGGTGATCTCCCGCTCTGGCGCTTCGAGCAGAGCGCTCTCTTGGTCATCCACCACCAGCCATCGTCTGAAAGTCTCGTACCTCCCTGACTGGCGGTCAATTTTGACCCGAACATCGACATCACCCAGACAGTTCTTCTTGGCGGCTGAAGCCAGTGCAAATTCCATGGCATCGAAGATGATCTCTTTATCGATCCCCTTCTC
>JADFYS010000228.1 GCA_015232955.1 Gammaproteobacteria bacterium | reverse complement strand
TCAAAGACGGTAAAACTGGTAAGGCGGTTGCCGCAGTGAGTGCCAAGCGGGTTTCGGTGCCCTCGCTAACGCTCAATGACTACAACAATTGGTCAAAACAGGTCGAAAAGGGGTTTCTGCTGGCAGCAAAATATCTCCGCAAAGAGTGCTTTTTTCACGCTAGAGATCTACCGTACCGAACCCAATTAGTGCCGCTGGCAACGATCTTATCTGCACTCAACGAGCGTTGGTTGGAGCCGAAAATCTATGAAAAACTAAGTCAATGGTACTGGTGTGGTGTTTTGGGCGAACTCTACGGCGGTGCGGTAGAAACTCGTATTGCCAATGATCTACTGGAGATGCTCGACTGGATTGAAAAAGATGGCAGTGACACCCCCAGAACGATTCTTGAGGCGGTATTCCAGCCCGGCAGGCTCCATACCCTCAGCTCACGGCTGAGTGCGGCTTACAAGGGGCTCAATACGCTGGTGTTAAGAGAGGGAGCTAAAGATTTTTTCTGGAAGGCGACCATTCAGGAGCTGGATCAGCAGGAGATTGCGCTCGATATTCACCATATTTTTCCCAAAGCCTGGTGTGAAGAGCGAAACATCAAACCGGCAGTGTTTAATGCCATTATTAACAAAACCCCCATCTCCTACAAAGCGAACCGCATGATTGGCCGTAAGGCTCCTTCAGACTATCTGCAAGCGATCCAGAACCACAAACAGGTGGGCATCGGTGATTCGCAGATGGATGCCATTCTCTCCAGCCACCGTATTGATACCACAGCCATGCGTTCGGACGATTTTGACCAGTTTTATCAACAGCGCAAAAGCAGTCTACTCGATATTATTGAGCTGGCGATGGGCAAAAAGGTGGATCGGGGAGCCGACGCTGAAGAGTATGATGATACTGACTTAGCCGAAGAGATGGATCAGGTTTAAGTTCCCATGATTACCTCGGAACAGATTGACTTGTGGCGTTCGGTCAAGTCAGAGAACCAGCATCTCGAATTCAAAGAGGCCAAAAACCAGTATGACAGCCGAAAACTGCATCGATACTGTGTGGCTTTGGCCAATGAGGGTGGTGGATTTTTGGTGCTGGGGATTCAGGACAAACCACCCAGAGCGGTCGTCGGGTCAACTGCTTTTGCCGATGTGGTTGCCACCGCTTCCAAAATTTTTCAGGCCGTTGGTTTTCGGGTCGATGTTGAAGAGGTGTGCCATCCCGATGGGCGGGTGGTGGTGTTTCAAATACCCTCGCGCCCCAGAGGCACTGCCTACCACTACGAGGGATCGTATTTAATGCGATCCGGTGAAGAGCTGGTGCCAATGAGTGAAGATCAGCTGCGGAAAATATTTTCTGAAGGACAACCCGGTTGGCTTGAGGGGGTGGCCACCAAAGGATTATCCGGTCAGGATGTGGTTCAGTTACTCGACACCCAGAGCTATTTCGACCTCCTCAATCTTCCTTATCCCAGTGAACAAAAAGGTGTGCTGGAGCGGTTGACCACAGAAAAGCTGATCGAATCGCTGGATGATGGTTACGCCATCCTGAATATTGGTGCCATCCTGCTAGCCAAAAGTTTGGCCGATTTTGATACCGTAAAGCGCAAAGCAGCCCGGGTTGTGGTCTATGCCGGGGAGTCGAAACTCAATACCCTTTCTGACATTAGCGGCGATAAAGGCTATGCCGTCGGCTTTCAGGGGCTGGTGACCTATGTGATGGGCAAACTGCCGCAAAATGAGGTGATTGAAGATGCCTTGCGGAAATCGGTCAAACTCCTGCCTGATGTGGTGATTCGGGAGCTGTTGGCCAATGCCCTCATCCATCAGGATTTTGAGATTGGCGGTGTTTCCCCCGTGGTAGAGGTCTATACCGACCGGGTAGAGATATCCAATCCCGGCTTGCCGGTAGTCCCGGTCGAACGATTTATTGATGGTTACCAATCCCGTAACGAACGGCTGGCAGATTTAATGCGCCGCTTCGGCATTTGTGAGGAGAAGAGTAGCGGCATTGATCGAGTGATTGAAACAGCCGAACTTTTGCAACTTCCGGCTCCCGATTTTCTATCCGAACATCAGCGGACGGTAGTGGTGATCTATGGTGCAAGGGATTTTAAGGGGATGGATCGGGCTGACCGGGTTCGTGCCTGTTACCAGCACTGCGTATTGCAGTATGTGCTACGCAAAAAGATGACCAACCAGTCGTTACGGCTCCGTTTCGGACTCTCTGAGCGCAGTGGCAATGCGGTGTCACAAATTATTTCGGCAGCGGTTGAACAGGAGTTGATCAAACTCGATCCCGGTGCGCCAGACTCACGCAAATATGCGCGGTATATCCCGAATTGGGCCTGATGTTATTTCATTTTAACCTGCACCATGTACCATCCATATCACCAAAACAATGAAATTACAGGTGTTTTTTATTTCATCGCAACCGGAAGAACCCCCTAAATAGATACCAAAAGGAAAAATATGAACGCTGAAACGATTGTCTCTAAAGTCTGGAGTTTCTGTACCACCCTGCGCGATGATGGCGTCGGTTATGGTGACTATCTGGAGCAACTTACCTACCTCATCTTTCTCAAGATGGCCGATGAGTACAGCAAGCCACCCTATTTGCGTGATGTTGGCATACCGGAGGCGTATAACTGGCCTAGCTTGCGTAGCCGTAAGGGGGCAGAACTGGAGGCTCACTACATCACGCTGCTGCGTGAGTTGGGAATTAAACAGGGAATGCTTGGCCAAATCTTCACCAAAGCGCAAAATAAAATTCAGGACCCTGCCAAACTCTCGCGCCTGATTGAGATGGTCAACGATACCCAGTGGGTAATGCTTGGAGCTGATACCAAAGGCACCATTTATGAGGGTTTGCTGGAGAAAAATGCTGAAGATACCAAATCGGGGGCGGGACAATACTTCACCCCTCGTTCGTTAATTCAGGCGATGGTCGCCTGTATGCGCCCGGAGCCGGGGCATACGATTGCTGATCCGGCCTGTGGTACCGGTGGTTTTTTCCTTGCCGCTTATGACTATCTTATCAGCCATCACAAACTCGACAAGAAGCAGAAAGCCTTTCTCAAGCACGATACCTTTAGCGGTAACGAGATCGTTGCCAACACTCGCCGAATGTGCCTGATGAATATGTTTCTCCACAATATCGGTGAGATCGATGGTGAGGGAGCCGTCAGTGCCAATGATGCACTTATCTCACCGCCTGCTCATACCGTTGATATGGTGCTCGCCAATCCTCCCTTTGGCAAAAAGAGCAGCATGACCTTCACCAATGAAGAGGGCGAACAGGAGAAAGATGATCTTACCTACAACCGGCAGGACTTCTGGGCGACAACTTCCAATAAACAGGTCAATTTTGTCCAGCATATTCGTACCCTGCTGAAATCGACCGGTCGTGCTGCGGTGGTGGTGCCTGATAATGTACTGTTTGAAGGCGGTGCTGGTGAAACGGTGCGTAAAAAACTGATGGAGACGACGGAACTACACACCATTTTGCGGTTGCCAACGGGTATATTTTACGCCAATGGGGTTAAAGCGAATGTACTGTTTTTTGATAACCGTCCGGCACAAAAAGAGCCCTGGACCAAGGAGATCTGGTTCTATGACTACCGTACCAATATCCACCACACCCTGAAGAAGAAGCCGATGCGGTTTGACGATTTGGCTGATTTTATCGCCTGTTTCAGTCCGGAAAATCGCCACAACCGGACAGAGACATGGAGTGCCGAAACCAATCCCGAAGGGCGTTGGCGTAAATATAGCTATCAGGAGATTATTGCCCGTGATAAAACCAGCCTCGATATCTTCTGGCTCAAGGACAAGTCGCTGGCCGATCTGGATAATCTGCCTGATCCGGAAGATTTGGCGGCAGAGATTATTGAGAACATTGAGGCGGGCTTGAATAGCTTCAAAGAGGTCGCCTTTCACTTAAATAGCAGCACTGTTTAGACAGATTTGAGGTTCTGTCGCACACTTTCAGCAAGGGCGAACTGCTTCCATGAATTTCAGGCATTTCATGCCGCTAGGGC
>JADFYS010000227.1 GCA_015232955.1 Gammaproteobacteria bacterium | reverse complement strand
GAGAGGGCCGGGGTGAGGGCTAAAACAGGCCAGGGGAGTGAATGGTTACGCTAATGTATTTCACGCTAAAATCCGCATTGCATAATCATTATGTTGATGGAAATGTGTAGCGGTCAACTGCGGATTTTAGGATTATAGAGATAGCTTGAGCCGCTTCTGCTGCTTGCTTCTCTTCCCTTTTTTAAACCAGCGAATCTGGATTTTGATGCGCTGGAACGCCTCCTCATCTTCGCCAGACGCTTTGATGGTGAGGAGTCCTTCCGGGCGAAGAGTGAGTTTGCCTCCCTTTTCAGAGAAAGAGAGTTTTCCCTGCTCCATACCGCGACTCAGGGCGTCGAGAATGGCGGTGATGGAGTGCTGATCCTGGATTGATTCGTGGGTAAAGCGGCGTAGTCTCTTCTTTTTACTCATTCACCAGCTCTCGTGATCGTTGCAGTTTGAGTAGGGTACCACAGCCGCGGCAGAGCTCGCTCCAGTCGCGGGGGAGGGCGAAGTGGGCAAGGGAGGCTGTGGGCAGAATTTTGCCATCCACCGTTTTTATCGGGGATGAAGAGAGGTGGTTGACCAGATCTTCCAGCCCCGGATTGTGGCCAACCAGCATAATCCGTTGCAGGTCGCCATCAATTTGTGCCAACTTGCGCAGCAGCAGATCTTGTGATGCAAGGTAGAGATCGGACTGCTCGACGATCTTCTTGCGTTGATCGAGATGGAGGGCGTGACAGACGATATGGGCGGTGAGAGAGGCGCGGGTAGCGGGGGAGGAGAGGATTAGGTCGGGGACGATATTCTCCTCCTTCAGCCATTGACCGATCACCCGACTCCCTTTCACCCCACGCTGTTTCAAGGGGCGGTGGTAGTCATCACTGGGGATCGACCAGTCCGATTTACCGTGACGGAGGATTAACAGTTCGCGTTGGTTTGAGATCATCTCTACTCTCCGGTTATTTTTTGTAGTAACAGGTCGCGTGCGGCGACAAAATCGACTTTGCCTCTGACCTCCAGCACCTCAATCTGTTGCAGCTGATGGAGATAGGCCGCATCCTCCTCCCCCTGTGGAGTGGTGGTGAACTGCCCTTCGCTATTTTGATAGAAGGGACCGGGTGATTTCATCACCGCCGGAAGAAGATCCCGCCTCTGTTGGAGATTCACGGGGTGGATGGTAGTGGGTTGAGTGCTATTGTGCTGCCAGTTGAGGATCACCAGCCCTTTCATCTCTGCCTGAAAGCTGACTCTTTGGCGGCCATAGATCTCCTCTAGTGGAAGATCGTACTTCTCTTCCAGTCGCCACAGATCGAGGGGCGGTAGCTGCTGAAGCTGCTGTAGTCGTTCAGCCGTGAGCAACGGGTGGAGTTTGCCG
Source organism: Gammaproteobacteria bacterium (assembly GCA_015232955.1). Lineage (GTDB taxonomy): Bacteria > Pseudomonadota > Gammaproteobacteria > Thiohalomonadales > Thiohalomonadaceae > JADFYS01. Next base: position 2,725 of record JADFYS010000227.1, on the reverse strand, counting down.
TTGTGGAGGATGGTCCCGGGGTTGATTCGGGGGAGTTTGGCTGCCCCCACCGCCTCTAATGGGGTATCACCCTCTCGCTGCAACAGGTAGAGGGCGTCATTGCTGAGGAAATGGAGTTCTGGGTGATCCAGTAGGTGGAGCATCAGGGTCGATTTCCCCCCTCCAGAGAAGCCGGCAATGGCATAGGCGTGATGGTTGTAGGCGACTGCTGCGGCATGAAACAGCAGTGCCCCTTGTTGCAGCAAGTGGTTCATCTGCTGGATATTGATGAAGTTAATCACCTTGTTGGGGTAGCGCTCGGTCTCGCCGGCAGCGATGCGCAGGGGGTGACTCTGGAGGAAGAGGATCGAGGAGGGGCTCTTCTCGATCAGGCGTCCCCCCGGTAGATCAAAGTAGCGATCTTTCAGCCGTTTTCCCGCCTCTCGTTGCCACGGTTGTAGCGGGTAAGGGGAGGGGAGGGTCTCCCGCTCGATGAGGTCCACCTCGACCCCGTCTTCTGCAGTGGTGTGGAGCAGCGGAGGAAAGTAGTTTCGGAGCGTTGTGAGCAGCAGATCGGAGTTGGAACGGATTGTGAGGTGGAATCCGGCAATATCGAGGTGTAACCTCTGTTCAAGAAGGGGCTTCCCCTCCTGCATCCAGGCAGCGCAAGCCGAAAGGGTGGCGGGCGTCATCTCTTCTCCATTTTATTCAGGACATAGTCGACATAGCGGGGGGCGATATCAATATTCAGCCCCTCCAGCGCCCCCCTGAAGCCACCAAAGGCAGAGACCTCAAACACCATCGGGCCATCCCGGGTCTCAGCGACATCCACCGTGGTGTAATCAAGGTTAAAGATCGCTTGTGCTCGGCGTGCAACTTCGATCACCTCGGCAGAGGGGGTGGCGGCACCATATTTACCACCAGAGAGGATAGTGGTGTTCCAGCTGTCACCGCTGCCGACACGGGCGTAGGTACCGATATACTCTCCTCCAAGGAAGATGAGACCGAGATCCTGCCCTGGAAGTTCAATCCGTTTCTGGATATAGAGCATCTGATTCGCTTTTTGAAATTCCGCTAGTTCGTCCTGTAACTGCTCCTTGCTCCAACCGGGATCGGTGATCACCATGCCTCGCGCCTTGGTAGAGAAGAGCGGTTTCAGAATAGCGCTGCCGTACTCCTGGATAGCGGCGGTAGCGGTAGTGATCGATTCAGTAATGACCGTTGGCGGCATGGGGATGTTGTGGCTACGGAGGGCAACGGTGCAGGAGAGCCGGTTGATTAGGCTGAGGATGGCACTGCTGCCGTTAAAGAGGCGTACCCCCATATTTTCGACAGCACGAAGCATTTCGAGGCGATTGATGGTGTTGGCCGAGTAGGTCTGACACGCCTTTTTGACAATGATCGCATCTACCTGGGAGAGATCGAGATCGGCAGTGACCAGGCGCCCCCGTTCTAGATCAAGATGGAGTTCATTCATGGCCACCACCACTCTCTCACCGGTTCTCGCTGCGACCGCATCCGCCAGGGTCTCGGTGGACCACTTTCCGGGAATTCCGATAATGGCGATAGAGGGGGATGGAGAGGATTGAGTGGTCATGGCGGCGTCTCAGGCTGAAAACTCCGCCGATTGTACCCTTCTCTTGGGGGATTTTCCTGAAAAATAGATCCACTTTCGCCAACAGAGGGGTAATGCCATTAAGTTAGTGATTGTGAAGGGAGGGTCGGTTTTGGGTTTGCTCGAGGTTTGAAGAGGGCATTTTGGGTATTAATCCAACCAGAGCAGAATAAAATCGCAGATAGTCGAGGGTTGAGAGAGGGGTAGTCGTGGCAGGGTGGTGGTGATCTGTTGTGGGCTATCGGTGGCGATGGCGATGATGGAGCGATCGTCAGTACTGAGTAGAGGGTGGTTCAACTCGGGGCGGTGAAGCTCAATCTTGGGGAACGGTTGTTGGCGGAACCCTTCTACCAGAATGAGATCGCACGCTGTGAGATCCAGTTTTTGCAACGATTGCTGGAGGGAGAGGGGGCGCTCTTCCGCTTTCTCGGTAATCACGGTATCACGATAGGGTGAAGTGAGGAGAACCTCTCTCGCACCAGCCATCCGCAGTTGGTAACTATCTTTTCCGGGGGTGTCGATCTCAAAATGGTGGTGAGTCTGCTTGATCACCGCCACCATCACCCCTCGCTGCTGCAGCAGGGGAATGAGTGCCCGGAGCAGGGTCGTCTTACCAACACCGCTAAAGGCTGCCAGACCGAGCACTGGAGAGGGAGAGGAGAGCGGTTCATGCTGATTCATGAACCGACTATAACTGCTCTCTCACGGGGAGGCAATGGTGGGTGAACGGAGCAGGGGATCCCCTTCTACCGCCTCTTCCCAGCCCACCGGCAGGGCGTGGGCGATCCCCTTGTGACAGTCGATGCAGGTCTGTTCTGGCTCTTTGCCATCGATGGCATCCCATACCATCGGATCGTGGCGTTCGGCACTCCGTTCCTCCTGTTTGTCGAGGTTCATTGATGAAAAAGGTGTAAACTACTTTGGTGCGATATGAAGGATGCCGATTTCATTGCATAATTATGATGTTGGTGGGTATTCGTAGCGGTCAACTGCGGATTTTAGGATCATGCCGCAACTAGAACAGTTATTGGAAAGACAGGGCGGCTTTAATACGATCCTAAAATCCGCAGTTGGACACCGTGAAGGGTGCGTTTGTGGCGGTGCAGTGCAAGGCACAACGACGCGTAATAG
>JADFYS010000226.1 GCA_015232955.1 Gammaproteobacteria bacterium | reverse complement strand
CCTCTGCAATATGCTTCCGGGAAGTGGTCAGTGCCACCTCCTCGACGGGGCGGTGAAGCTGGTCAACAGCTCACTCTACCACTTTAAACCGGAGTACGAACAGGCCTTAAAACGGCGCTCTCGTTCGGTTTAGTCTTGGGTATAACTCAGGCTGTCAAGGGTTTGACGGCCTGATGCCCCAACCCTTCTGAAAGATCCGTTTCACTGCGGCAACTTGTTGCCACCTTCATTTTTCTACCCCCCCATCAAAATAATATAACCAATTGATAATTGGTTCTTTTTATTTATTGGCATACCATATGCTTTAGTTTACTCAACCCGAATAGAGGAGGAGTGGCTATGCCGAAGATGGATGATGTTTTGGGCATACATGAGTATGCACTCAAGGTGCGTGCCAAGCGCACAGAGTTGATCGCATCTAACCTTGCCAATGCCGATACCCCAAACTACAAGGCGCGTGATATCGACTTTAAAACGATGTTGCAGGAGCGGCAGCGGCAGCTTGATGGGCGATCGGCCTCTGCGGGCCAGCTTAAAACGACCCATAGTGGTCATATTGCCAACCCCGGTTTCGGACCGATGGGGGAGGCGCTCTACCGGGTACCGTTACAGGCCTCAATCGATGGCAACACCGTCGATACCCAGCAGGAGAAAGGGAAGTTTATGGAGAACAGTATTCAGTATCAGGCGACGGTCAATTTTATCAGTGATCGTGTTACCGGATTGAAGCAGGTACTTAAGGGTCAGGGTTAGAGGACAGAGAGAATAAGAGGAGTAGAAGATGTCGATGTTTAAGGTTTTTGATATTGCGTCCAGTGCCTTACGAGCACAGTCGATTCGGATGAACACCACCGCCAGTAACCTGGCCAATGCCAATAGTGTTAGCAGCAGCATTGAAGAGACCTATAAAGCGCGCAAACCGGTGTTTGCAGCCGAAGTAGGCTCGGCAATGGGGGGGGCGTATCCGGCAGGGGTCGGGGTGGAGGTCAAGGGAATTGTCGAGAGTGAGGCACCGCTGCAGCGTCGTTACGATCCCAACCACCCGAAGGCCGATGATCAGGGGTATATCTTTATGCCCAATGTCAATGTGGTGGAAGAGATGACCGACATGATTGAAGGTTCCCGCTCATTTCAGACCAATGTCGAGATGATTAACACCGCCAAACAGTTGGCGATGCGAACCCTTTCAATCGGTAGAAACTAGGAGGAGGGTGAAGCGTGAATATTAATAACGACTCGGCAGAGAGTATCTATGCCAATCTCGGTTACACCCGGGAGCAGGAGAGCAATCGCGTCGATGAGTCGGGGCTGGGGCAGGCCGATTTTCTCGAATTAATGACAGCACAGATGAATAATCAGGATCCGACGGCGCCGATGGAGAATACAGAGTTCCTGAGTCAGATGGCGCAGTTCAGTACCGTAAAAGGGATCACCGAACTTCAGACCGCCTTCGGCTCTCTCGCCGGTTCACTCACCTCCAACCAGTCACTTCAGGCTTCAAGCATGGTGGGACAGAAGGCGCTAATCCCCGCGTCGACGGCACAACTGGTTGAAGGTGAGCCGGTACGGGGGGGGGTAGAGCTTCCCGCTTCCACGACCGGGCTGAGTGTCAGCTTCAGTAACGGGCTAGGAGAGGTGGTGCGCCGTTTGGAGTTGGGGATTCAGGGTGAGGGGATGACCGACTTTGAGTGGGATGGCCTCGATGCCGATGGTAACCCGCTGCCTCCTGGATCGTATCAGGTGACTGCTGACGCCATGATCGATGGTTCGGCCCAGTCTCTGGAGACGCTGGTGGAGGGGAGAATTGAGAGCGTCACCCTGGGTGCTGCCAACGGTAGTGGCCTTCAGTTTAATGTGGCGGGACAGCGGGGGATCGGCTTCTCCGATATCGTCCAGCTGCGTAGTCGTTAATTCGTAACTAGTTTATTGTCCTAAAATCAGGAGTTTATCATGTCATTTAATAGCGCCCTATCGGGGTTGAGTGCAGCCCAGACCCAACTTGATGTTATTAGTAATAATGTTGCTAATGCCGAAACCTATGGCTTTAAGGAGTCCCGGGCCGAGTTCTCTGATGTCTATGCCACCAATATCTTTAGTGCCAACCGTACCGCGGTGGGGGCGGGGGTGGCGATCACCGATGTTGCCCAGCAGTTCAGTCAGGGGAATCTCGCCTTTACCGATAACGCCTTTGATCTGTCGATTACCGGAACCGGTTTTTTTGTCCTCTCCAAGAGCGTTACCGATGCGGATCGGGTCTTCAGTCGGGCAGGGAATTTTCGGGTGGATGAAAGCGGCTATGTCTCCACCAACGATAACCACTTTTTACGGGTCTTTCCCTGTGATGCCGATTCGGGAGAGGTGTCGGCATTAGGCGGCTCATCGCTCATTCCGCTGCAGTTGCCGACGACGATGGGCCAACCATCCGCCACCTCTCAAGTGGAGTTGGGCCTCAATTTTGATGCCAGCGCCACCGGAAAGGAGCTGGACAGCTTCGACCCTACCGACTCCAGTAGTTATAACCACGCCACGGCGATCAATATCTACGATTCACTCGGTGCGACCCATACCCTGACCACTTACTATGTCAAGGATGATGATAATCTGAACACTTGGGCGGTCTTTACCGCCATTGATGGCACATTAACCGATCAGGTAGGGGGGACCGCGGTGGCTGCAACCAACGCCCTTACCGGTGCCGCCAACCCCACGGCAGGGAGCCTTTATGGCGTATTGACCTTCAATAATGACGGCACATTTAATGCGGAGACGCCGACTCCGCTTCAAACCACACTCACCCCGGCGACAGGGGGGGCAGCGTCCACCATTACCATCGATTTTGCCAATAACGCACCGACCCAGTTTGCCAGCGCTTTTAGCGTCAATGTCCTTTCGCAGGATGGGACCACCACCGGCCAGCTGACCGGTGTTGATATCGATGAGAAGGGGACGGTGCGCGCCAACTACACCAACGGTACCACTACTGCACTCGGAGTGATCGCGATGGCCCAGTTTAACAACGATCAGGGGCTGCGGCAGAAAGGGGGGACCAAGTGGGAGGAGAAGGTCGACTCGGGAGAGGCACGCTACGGTCAGGCCGGAAGCTCTAATTTTGGGGTTATTCGTTCAGGCTCTCTTGAAGCCTCCAATGTCGATCTTACGGAACAGCTGGTGAAGCTGATTACCGCCCAGCGCTACTTCCAGTCCAACTCGAAGTCGATCTCCACCGCAAGTGAGGCGCATCAGAGCATCATTCAGCTTCGATAGGAGTAGTGGAAGCAGATAAGGGAGGGTAACCGTGGACCATCTACTCTATATCGCCATGACCGGCGCCAAGCAGACGATGATCGCTCAGGCGACCAACAGTAATAACCTCGCCAACGCCAATACCACCGGTTTTAAGGCGGATCTCGAGCAGTTTCGCAGTATGCCGGTCTTTGGGGATGGCTACCCCTCCCGTGTCTATGCCATGACCGAACGACCCGGGTTTGATTCGACACCGGGAAATCTCCACGCAACTGGCCGTGATCTTGATCTCTCGATTAAGGGAGATGGGTGGTTTGCCGTGCAGGGGGCCAACGGGGGGGAGGCCTACACCCGTTCCGGAGAGCTGCGCCTGACCAGTGATGGGATGATGATGACTGGCTCAGGTCATCCGGTGTTGGGAAATGGTGGTACGCCGATCATCGTCCCCCCGGCAGAGAAGATGGAGGTGGGGGTGGATGGCACCATCTCTTTTATCCCCGCCGGTGCGGTGGTGCGGGAGCTGGTGGTGTTGGACCGGATCAAGATGGTCAACCCCAACCCGCGCGACCTGACCAAAGGTGAGGACGGGATGCTGCGGCGGAAGGATGGGCAGATAGCAGAGGCCGATGCCAATGTGACCGTCGTCTCCCGCTTTCTTGAAACCAGTAATGTCAATGCGGTGAGTTCGATGGTCAAGATGATCGAGTTGTCACGGCAGTATGAACTTCAGGTGAAGATGATGAAGACCGCAGAGGAGAACGACTCTTCTGTCACCTCGATCATGAAGTTGGGTTAGTCTTCGCATTTAACGCTTTTTAGCGTGAAATACATTAGCGTAACCATTCACTCCCCTGGCCT
>JADFYS010000225.1 GCA_015232955.1 Gammaproteobacteria bacterium | reverse complement strand
TCGGCATCCATGCCTTCGTTGCACTGCACCGCCACAAACGCACCCTTCACGGTGTCCAACTGCGGATTTTAGGTTGATGCTGGTGATCGGTTACTTCTCACCTTTGCCTCCACAAAAGGGAGCTGAGGAGCGTGCAAACGATAGCGCTGTGCCGGGGTGATGGCTGAAAAAGAGGCGATTGTCCTCGTCCATGGCCTCTGGATGAGTGGTCTTGAGATGGGGCTGCTAGAGCAGAGGCTGCGTCGGGGTGGTTATCTCACAACCCGTTTTCGTTACCCCTCTGTAACTCACGCCATTGCCCAGAACAGCGCGGCGCTCAACCGTTTTCTGCTAACCGTCCCGGGGGAGAGACTCCACTTTGTTGCCCATAGTCTGGGCGGTCTGGTCGTACGGCAACTGCTGCATGACTTTCCCGAACAGCGCTCGGGACGGGTGGTGACTTTAGGCACTCCTCATCAAAGGAGTCTGGCTGCGGCAGTCCTCAGCCTTAATCCTTTGCTAAATCGGCTGTTAGGCAAGGGGGGCGAGGCGTTGACCTCTTCTCTTCCGCCGTGGCAGGGTGCACGGGATTTGGGATCGATTGCCGGCACACTCCCTCTGGGAATGGGTGCCCTCCTGACCCGACTGCCTCGGCCCCATGATGGTGTGGTTACGGTTACAGAGACTTGTCTGCCGCGTATGGGGGACCACCTCCTTCTGAAGAGTAACCATTTTGGCCTCCTCTTTTCTGCGAAAGTGGCCCAGGAGACCCTCTTTTTTCTCAAAAATGGCCATTTTTCCCCAAGAGATCGGATCTATACCCAAGATACCTGAAAACGCTGGTTTCTTTGCGGTGTAGCGGGGTTCACCCAATAGGTGAAGCTGAAATATTGTGAATTTCATTGCATAATCATTATGTTGATGGAAATATGCAGCGGTCAACTGCGGATTTTAGGTTGAAGAGCTGGATGCTTTGGATGTATCGGCACCGAGAGTGCTACTCGCCACCGGTCGCCTGATCGGCGAAGGCTTCGACCATCCGCCGCTCGACACCCTGGCGGTGTGAAATGGCCGAAATTCATGGGAGCAGTTCGCCCTTACTGAAAGTTTGCGACAGAACCTTTTCAGGTTGCCCACCGCCACTAGCGAGGGGTACAATCCCTGCAGAGTTTGTGACAACATATTGGGAGCGGGGTTATCGGGACTACTCTACGGATGTGGGCGGTGTGGTGGTTGGTGGGGTGCAGCTCTCTGCTCGAGGCGGGGGAGTTGTGGGACTTTCATCTGGGACTTAACGCCAGTTATGGCCGCTACAGCGACTCTCGTATACGCGACGGTAAGATCGGCTCCGGTGGCTCTATTCGCGCCGATTACCTCGATAGTTTCGGCGGAACAGTGGCCTATCAATATCATCGGATTCACTATCTGCAGGGATTCGATCAGATTGAACAGAACGACTATTATGTTTCGTTTTATAAAAAGTTTCGTCCTGATCCCCTCTCTGGGGTGATTAGCCTCTCTTTGGGTGCATTCTCTCTTGCCAACGGCGATCCAAAACCGGGTACCAACCGGGCGCGTATCTTCTCACCTACTCTCTCGTATCTCCCTTTTTCGGGGGAGTACTTTGTTGCCCTCAGTTATGCCGAGTCGATCTATCCCGAGTATGATGAACAGCTTTTTAGCGAAGCGTTGACGCTGCAGCAGTGGACCCCGGTGGTTGGATTCGCCTTCAATCAGCAGCGACAGTGGTTGCAGCTGCGGGGCTTTTTTATCTCATCATCTGATCGTCGTCGTAGTTCCCAAGCGGAGGCGACCACCGGAGGCGAGATCTCCTTAACCCACTATTTTGGGCGGGAGCGCCTTTTTGCCATCAATTATTTAAAAGTGTCGGCCTCTTTTGGGGAGCGGATGTTTGCCGTCGATAACGATACTATAGCGGTCTACAATCTCCCCGATGTGGATAGAGGTGGTGGTTCGTTGGTGGTGGAGTGGCAGTTGACCCAGGGAGTGACCCTGTTGCTGGCGGGAGGGGTAGAGGCGTTTCTCTTTGATGCTCCGGGCAATCAACCGGATGAACGCTATACCAGCCAATTTTTTGCTTTGGGTCTCGGTTGGCGTGGTTAATTTCGCTGCAATAATTTGGGGGATTTTGTGCATTTTCATCTGAAACTATCTTGGCATTGGCTATTCACTTTGGGTGTCGCGCTGTCGCTACCGCCCGCTCTTCTCAGTGCGCAACCGGTGGAAGAAGATCTCTGGCAGAGTTCCTATACCCTGGAGAAGGAGGGGGACTATGCCGCAGCGGAAGCGATCCTGCAACCGCTGCTTCAAGTGGAGGGGGATCACCGTGAGTTTGCTCTTCTTCGTAGCGGCTGGCTCAGTTATCTCCGGCAACATTACAACGAGGCGATTGGCCACTACCGTCAGGCGATGGCGGTGAACCCCTTTTCACTGGATGCTGAACTGGGTCTGGTGTTGGTACTCCAGGCACAGCTGCGTTGGAAAGAGGCGAAAATCTACGCCAATAGTGTGCTCAAACGGGCGCCAGCCAACTATAACGCCCACCTCTATCTGATGGCCGCTCTTTCGGCGCAGGGGGAGTGGACGGAGCTGGAAAAGGCGGCGAAAAAGGTTCATGCCTTCTATCCGACAGAGATCACACCGTTACTTCAACTTGCGCGGGCACTGGCGTGGCAGATGAGAGAGGGTGCGGCGTTAGAGGCTTATCACGCTCTGCTGCGACGATCTCCCACCAATGCCGAAGCTCTAAACTACATTCAAGCGCGGTCATCAAATTAGGTTGCCTGGTTGACAATGATTACTGCCAAGGATATTCACGGTTTTTTTAGCTCTTTTTTTAGGAGTTATGCTGATGTCTTTTTTATCCGAAGTAGTCTCGGAGGGATGGCGATCCTTGCCCTCACCTTTCTCAACTTCAACTCCGGAATTTCGGGGGTGTTGGCGGTGCTCTCCGCCTATCTGACGGCGATTCTTCTCGGTTATCAAAGTCACTTTTTACGCCACGGGTTCTACACCTATAACGCGCTGCTGGTGGGCCTCTCCATCGGTTTTCTGTTTGAGTTGTCGCCACTCAGTCTGCTCATGATCTCTATTGCCGGGGCGTTGACACTGGTGATCTCGCTGGTCACTGCAGATGTCCTCTATAAGCTGTTTGGATTGCAGGTACTCAGTATCCCCTTTATCGTCGTCAGTTCGCTGGTCTATCTCTCCTCTGCCAGCTTTAGTAACCTCTATGTCGATGCGCTCTATGTTACACCCCAATTCTATGACTTCAACCTATTTCCATACTGGCTCAGCGGCTACTTTAAGTCGATGGGGGCGATCATTTTTCTTCCCAACGAGCTGACCGGTCTTCTCCTCTCACTGCTGCTACTGCTCTATTCGCGTATTCTCTTTCTTCTCTCCCTCGCTGGCTTTCTGTTGGGAGTATCGCTCTATGGTCTATTCATCGGCTCACTGGAACATGCGGCACAGGATATTAGTAGCTTTAACTACATCCTGATCGCGATGGCGCTGGGTGGCATCTTCAATATCCCTTCGATCAAAAGTTATACCATTGCCCTTCTCGGGGTGGCGATCGCTACACTAATCGCCAGTGCGGGGCAGGTGTTCTGGTCACAGTATGGTCTTCCCATCTTTACCCTTCCCTTTACCCTGATCACCCTCAGTTTTATCTATCTTCTTGGTCTTATCAAATATCCGCTACGCACGGAGGCCTTTTTCGGATCTCCGGAAGAGAATCTCGATTACTTTATTAGCAATAAGGGACGATTTATTCGCGATGAGATCGCCATCTCCCCCCCTTTTCAGGGAACTTGGCACTGCTGGCAGGGGTTTGATGATAACTGGACCCATCAGGGGATCTATAAGTACGCCTACGATTTTCTGATCTTTGATTCGTCGCAGAAGAGTTATCAGAACCAAGGGGTTCTGCTGAGTGATTATTACTGTTACGGCAAGGAGGTGACCTCCCCGGTCAACGGGCGGGTGATTCAGGTGGTCAATCTGCTTCCTGATAACAGTATCGGTTCGGTAGATAGTGTCAACTACTGGGGAAATTATGTTCTAATCCATGATAGTCGTGGTTTCTATGTCAAAATT
>JADFYS010000224.1 GCA_015232955.1 Gammaproteobacteria bacterium | reverse complement strand
CGGGGTGAGGCGCGGGCCGCCAGCCTCGGGGTTGAAGTCGAACGACTGCAGCGGATTGTCTTTGTCGTCGCCTCCCTTCTGACCGCCGGCGCAGTGATGACCGCAGGGACTATCGGTTTTGTCGGGCTGTTAATCCCTCACCTCCTCCGCCTCCTTGGCGTGCAGTCTCACCTCTATCTCCTTCCGGCTTCAGTGCTTGCAGGAGGGGTACTGGTGGTGGTCGCCGATAGTGTGGCGCGTACCGCTCTTGCACCACAACAACTCCCGGTGGGGGTGATCACCGCGATGCTCGGTGTCCCCCTCTTTCTCATCCTGCTGCGGCGAGGGGGCAGTTTGTGATTGAGGCGAGAGAGCTTACGGTGGAGATTGCAGATCAGACCGTAGTCAACAATTTGAATCTGACGCTGCACCGCGGTGAGTGCTGGGCGGTGATGGGTCGAAATGGGGTCGGCAAAACCACCCTCATCGCGACCCTGGCAGGGCTGAGACCGGCAGCGGCAGGAACCGTCTCCCTCAACTCAACACCCTTGGCGAAGTTATCGCGACGAGAGGTGGCGCGAGAGATCGGCCTCCTCTTTCAAGAGGAGAGCCACCTCTTCCCCTCAACGGTCCACGCCACGGCGTTGGGAGGGCGTTTCCCCCATCTCTCACCATGGCAGATCGAGGGCAGAGAGGATCTGCAGTTGGTGGATGCGGCGCTGCAGCGGGTGGAGTTAGATCACCTGCGCCAGAGAAGTGTTGCCACCCTCTCCGGGGGTGAAAAACGGCGTCTCGATCTGGCGGTTCTCCTGGTTCAGGATCCACCGTTCTTACTCCTTGATGAACCGGTGAACCATCTGGATCTGCGCTACCAGGTTGAGCGGCTGCACTATATTCACCATCTGACACGGCGGGGGGAGAAGGGGGTATTGATGGCACTGCACGATATCAATCTTGCCCACCGCTTCTGTGATCATGTTCTGCTTCTCTACGGCGATGGTGAGTTTGAAGCGGGGGTGTGGTCAGATCTCATTAATGGTGATCGCCTCCAACGGCTCTATGGCTATCCTGTCCGTCCCGTGGAGGATGGTAGTGACTGCTACTGGTTGCCGGTATGAGGGTCCAACAGTTCTCCCTTCCCCTCTTGTTGACACTCTCGCTGTTGTGGCGCGTGGTAGCGGCAGAGATTGTGGTGCGGGATGGTCTTGGCAATGAGGTGACGCTTCCGGCGGCGGCACAGCGCATTGTCACCCTTGCACCGCACACCACCGAGCTTCTCTTCGCTGGCGGGGGAGGGGCACGGATCATCGCGACAGTGGAGTACAGCAACTACCCATCACCGGCAAAAGAGATCCCCCGCATTGGCGGCTATCACCAGCCTGATCTCGAGAAGATCCTCGCCTTGAAGCCCGATCTGGTGATCGCCTGGTCCGGTGGCAATCCGAAGCGGGAGGTGGAGCTGCTGCAGGAGTTGGGGCTGGTGGTCTTTGTCTCAGCACCACAGGGGGTGGAGGATATCTTTTCCGAAATTGTCACCCTCGCCCGTCTGACGGCGACCGAAGAGGTGGCAGAGGGGGCGGTTGCAGCGCTAAAGCGGCGCTGGCAGGCGCTGGAGAGGCGTGCAGCGGATCGTCCCCCGGTCACCCTCTTCTATCAGCTCTGGGATGAACCGCTGATGACCATTAACGGTGATCATATTATCGACCAGATCATCCGCCGCTGTGGTGGTGAGAATATCTTTGCCGCGATCCCGACCCTTATCCCCAAAATCGGGGTTGAGGCGGTGATCGCCGCCAACCCTGAGGTGATAGTCGCCAGTGGCATGGGGGAGGCGCGACCCGACTGGTTGCAGCAGTGGCAGCAGTGGCCGGAGCTGCGGGCGGTAAAACGGCAGCAGCTCTTTTTTATCCCTCCCGATCTCATTCAGCGCCACTCCCCGCGGATCCTCGATGGCGCAGAGTTGCTCTGCGACTATATCGGGCAGGCAGACAGCTCCAGATAGAAACCCCGTCCCGTTGAGAAACATAAATATATGGTTCGAAAATTGCTCTGTTATTCCGTTCAGCTTGAAGTTGCTACAGGGTAGAGTTGCTTTTCTCTCATTTTTCGCGGTAGTTACTGTAACCGACAGGAACTGTAATGTTTGAATTTAATCACATTGATAGTTTGTGGATCGTCCTTAGCGCTATTCTGGTCTTTATGATGCAGTTGGGATTTGCACTGGTGGAGACCGGTACGGTTCGCTCCAAAAACACCATTAATGTCGCAATGAAGAACCTGATTGACACCATTGTTGGGGTGTTGGTCTTCTGGTTGATCGGTTTTGGGATTATGTTTGGCAGTGATGTCGGCGGGTTGATCGGTTCTAGCCACTTCATCCTCGAGGGGGACGAAGGCGGGGTGAACACCTTCTTCTTCTTTCAGGCGATGTTTGCCGCTACCGCAGTGACCATTGTCTCGGGTGCGGTGGCCGAAAGGATGAAGTTTAACGGTTATGTCATCGTTGCAGTGGTGGTGACCGCAGCGATCTATCCCCTCTTCGGCCACTGGAGCTGGGGGGAGGGGGGGTGGCTGAAATCGATGGGGTTTGTCGATTTCGCCGGCTCAACGGTGGTCCACTCCATGGGGGCGTGGATCGGTCTTGCAGGGGCGATTGTCCTCGGCCCGCGCCTAGGGCGATTCCGTCATGGCAAGGTGCACCATTTTGCCCCAAGCAACCATAACTTTATTGTTTTCGGGATCTTTATCCTCTGGTTTGCCTGGTTCGGGTTTAATGGCGGCTCCCTTCTCGCCTTCGAGCCAAAGGTGGCAAAGATTTTGGTCAACACCCTGATTGCCGGTGCTAGTGGGGGTTTCGCCGGTTATCTCATTAGTCTGCTGTTTCATCAGCGGGTGGGGGTTGAGATCTTCAGTTTTGGTATCCTCTCCGGACTGGTGGGGATCACCGCCGGTTGCGATCAATTTTCACTCCCCGTCTCTGCCCTGGTCGGTTTTGTCGCAGCAGTGGTGATGTTTGTCTCCGATCTCCTTCTGCTGCGCCTGTTTCGGGTGGATGACCCCCTTAGTGTCGTCGGGATTCACGGCTTTGCCGGGGTGTGGGGGACGCTGGCCGTTGGCCTCTTTGCAGCACTGCCACCAGAGATGGCGAGGGTGGACTTTTTTCTGGTCCAGCTCACCGGCGTGGGGGCGGCGTTCTGTTTGGCGATGGTGAGCGGCCTCCTCCTCTTCTCACTACTCTATCTGTTTAAGGCGCTGCGGGTCTCGAAGCGGCATGAGGTGATCGGTCTCAATGTGGCAGAGCATCATGCACGACTACCGTGGGTCGACACCATTGAAAGTATTATTAAGATCATGCGTAGCGGTAACCTTCAGGCCAAAGTCTATGAGGAGCGGGATACCGAGGTGGGGATCGTTGCCCGCTTCTTTAACTATCTGCTCACCATTCTCCGTCACGAACAGGCGAAGTTAACGCGCAGTAACACCATGCTCCGATCCGAGGCGATTACCGACCCCTTGACCCGAGCGATGAATCGGCGCGGGATGTTGGATAAGATTGGTCATCTCAACCCCTATCGTGATCAGCTCTCAGTGATTATTTTTGATATCGACAAGTTTAAGGCGGTGAACGACACCTATGGTCACGGGGTGGGGGACGATGTGCTGAAAAGTTTGGTGAAGGTGATCACCCCGCTGCTGCGCAAAGAGGATCACTTCGCCCGATGGGGGGGAGAGGAGTTTGTGGTCATTGCCCAGACCATTGATCTTGCGACCGCAGAAGAGCTGGCAGAGCGGCTGCGGAGTGGTGTAGAGAGTGCGCTGTTTAGCACGGTGGGTAGCGTCACCTGCTCATTTGGAGTGAGTAGTCCCAAAAATGACCACCACACCCTTGATGCCCTGATAGAGAATGCAGACAAGGCGCTCTATCGCGCCAAAGAGCTGGGGCGGAATCGGGTCTGTAGCTGGTAGAGAGATTATCCTAAAATCCGCAGTTGCATACCGTGAATAGCCACGCTTCTCGACTCCCTGAAATCCACTGTTTCCAGCTGTCTTGGGTAATACCCAAGATACCTGAAAACGCTGGTTCCAGAAAGCCGATAAGCGCGACTCTTCTGCGTTATGAACCCTTTGAATA
>JADFYS010000223.1 GCA_015232955.1 Gammaproteobacteria bacterium | reverse complement strand
TCAGCCGCAATCGGGGATGAAGAGAGTGTGGTCAAACTGCGTGAAGGGAGTGAGTTGACGCTAAAGATGCTGACTACAGTTCTCGAAAAACATGGGGTGAGCGAGATCGACCCTCTGGGCGAGAGCTTTAATCCGGAGCTGCATCAGGCGATGACGATGCAGGAGTCTGCCGAACACGATCCCAACACCATTCTTCTGGTGATGCAGAAAGGGTATCTCCTCAATGAGCGCCTGGTTCGCCCGGCGATGGTCATTGTGAGCAAAGCTGCTGCGGAAGGGGGACATCCGTCCATTAACGAGACGGCGTGATGCTCCTCAGGCGATTGGCCAGAGCACCCCATTTTCATGGAGATCCGTCGCACCGCTGTCAGCGGTGGAGAACGGGGGGATAAGCGGTCTGGTGATGGCGAAACAAATAGTTGAATTCATAACCAAAGGCCCTATTTAGCGGGTATCAATTTACTGCTTACGGGCACAAAACTAAAATTATTCATTAGGAGACTAGAATGGGAAAAATTATCGGCATTGACCTCGGCACCACCAACTCCTGCGTCGCAGTGATGGAGGGGGGAAAGCCGCGGGTGATTGAGAATAGCGAAGGAGATCGCACCACCCCCTCCATCATCGCCTACAGCAAGGATGATGATGAGGTACTGGTGGGGCAGTCGGCAAAAAGACAGGCGGTCACCAACCCTGAAAATACCCTGTTTGCGATTAAACGCCTCATCGGGCGCCGTTTTAACGAAGATGAGGTACAGAAGGATATCAAGTTGGTCCCCTATAAGATCGTCAAGGCGGACAACGGCGATGCTTGGGTTGAGGTGAAGGGCAAGAAGATGGCCGCCCCCGAGATCTCCGCCAAAGTGCTGCAGAAGATGAAAAAGACTGCAGAGGAGTACCTGGGAGAGGAGGTGACCGAGGCGGTGATCACGGTTCCGGCCTACTTTAATGACTCCCAGCGTCAGGCGACCAAAGATGCGGGACGCATTGCCGGTCTTGAGGTGAAGCGGATCATCAATGAGCCGACTGCGGCTGCACTCGCCTTCGGAATGGATAAGAAAGAGGGTGGAGATCGCAAGATCGCTGTCTATGACCTGGGTGGCGGTACCTTTGATGTCTCGATTATCGAGATCACCGAGATCGATGGTGAGCATCAGTTTGAGGTGCTTTCGACCAATGGTGATACCTTCCTCGGTGGGGAGGATTTCGATATGCGCCTAATCGACTATCTCTCTGATGTGTTCCAGAAAGATCAGGGGGTCAATCTTCATAACGATCCCTTGGCGCTGCAGCGGTTGAAAGAGGCGGCGGAGAAGGCGAAAATCGAACTCTCAAGCAGTCAACAGACTGAGATCAATCTCCCTTACATCACTGCAGACGCCTCGGGGCCAAAACACCTCAATATAAAGGTCAATCGTGCCAAGCTTGAATCCTTGGTAGAGGAGTTGGTTGATCGCACTATTAAGCCGTGTAATCAGGCGCTTGCTGATGCGGGACTTTCGGCAAAAGAGATTGATGATGTGATCTTGGTGGGTGGTCAGTCGCGGATGCCGCTGGTACAGGAGACAGTCAAAAACCTCTTTGGACGCGAGCCACGCAAGGATGTCAATCCCGATGAAGCGGTTGCAGTGGGTGCGGCCATTCAGGGGGGAGTTCTTGGTGGTGATGTTAAAGATGTTCTTCTGCTCGATGTCACACCGCTGTCGCTGGGTATTGAGACCATGGGTGGGGTGATGACCAAGCTGATTGACAAAAACACCACCATTCCCACCAAGGCGAATCAGGTCTTCTCTACCGCTGATGACAACCAGACCGCGGTGACGGTTCATGTTCTTCAGGGAGAGCGGGAGATGGCCTCTGCCAATAAGTCTCTCGGTCGTTTTGACCTCTCGGATATCCCCCCGGCGCCTCGGGGAATGCCGCAAATTGAGGTGACTTTCGATATCGACTCCAACGGTATCCTGAATGTCTCGGCCAAAGATAAAGGGACGGGTAAAGAGCAGAATATTGTGATTAAGGCCTCATCTGGTCTCTCTGATGATGAGATCGATAAGATGGTGAAGGATGCGGAGATTCATGCCGATGAAGATCGCAAATTCCATGAGATGGTCAGCATCCGCAATCACGCCGATACCATGATTCACGCAACAGAGAAGTCAATGGCGGAGATTGGTGATGGCATCGATAGTGACGAGAAAGAGGCGATTGAGAAAGCGATTAAGGATCTGAAAGAGGCGTTAAAAGGGAGTGATAAAGAGGAGATCGAAGCCAAGACCAAGGTGTTGACCGACGCCTCTGGAAAGATGGCAGAGAAGCTCTACGCCAAACAGGCTGCTGAAGGGGGTGCCGATGCCGCTGCCGGATCTAAATCCGGAGGTGAGAGTAAAGGAGGCGATGATGTTGTTGATGCCGAGTTTGAAGAGGTTGATGAGAAGAAGAGATAGTCTTATCTAAATCTTCAGGCAGACAGAGAGAAGCTGTCTGAATCTGGATGGAAGGGGAGTGCCGCAGGAGCGTCACTCCCTTCACCTCCTTATTACACAGGGCTGGAGTTACCGTTACCCACCAACCTATGAGCCGTCACCAGAAGTCAAGAATTTAACGCCATGTCCAAACGAGACTACTATGAAGTACTGGGGTTGCAGAAGAATGCGACCGAAGCTGAGATTAAGAAGGCCTTTAAACGGTTGGCGATGAAGTATCATCCCGATCGTAACCCCGATAGTGCGAGTGCCGAGGCGAGCTTTAAGGAGGCGAAAGAGGCGTATGATGTCCTCTCTGAACCGCAAAAGCGGGCCGCCTATGATCAGTTTGGACACGCCGGCGTCGATGGCTCCGCAGGTGGCTTTGGTGGTGGTCAGGGCGGAGGGAGCTTTAATGATATTTTTGGAGATGTCTTTGGTGATATCTTCGGAGGCGGCGGTGGCGGAGGTCGTCGTCGCGGTTCTCAGGTTCAGCGCGGGGCCGATCTTCGTTATAACCTAGAGCTGGATCTCGAAAAGGCGGTCAGTGGCACCACCGTCAAGATTCGGGTGCCGACGCAGGTGACCTGCAGCGACTGCGGTGGCAGTGGCGCCAAAAAGGGGAGTTCTCCTGTCACCTGCGCCACCTGTCACGGTCAGGGACAGGTACGGATGCAGCAGGGGTTTTTCTCGCTGCAGCAGACCTGCCCCCACTGTCAGGGGAGTGGTAAGACGATAAAGGACCCCTGTAACAGCTGTCACGGACATGGTCGGGTCGAGAAACAGAAGACACTTTCGGTGAAGGTCCCTGCCGGGGTCGATACCGGGGATCGTATTCGTCTCAGTGGCGAAGGGGAAGCGGGGGAGCACGGGGGGCCGCCCGGAGATCTCTATGTTCAGATGAATGTCAAACCGCATCCGATCTTTGTTCGACAGGAGAATGATCTCCACTGCGAAGTACCGGTCAGTTTTGTCACCGCCGCCTTGGGGGGAGAGCTGGATGTACCGACGCTAAGTGGCAAGGTTAAGCTCAAGATTCCGGAAGAGAGTCAGACCGGAAAACTGTTCCGGCTGCGAGGGAAAGGGGTGAAGTCGGTGCGTGGTGGTCAGGTGGGGGATCTCCTCTGTCGCATCGTTATCGAGACGCCGGTCAATCTAACCGGTCGTCAGAAAGAGCTGTTGCGGGAGTTTGATGATCTGGTGAAAGGGGGCAAGGCGGAGACCCACAGCCCTAAACACACCTCGTGGCTCGATGGGGTGAAGAATTTTTTTGATGAGATGACCTCATAGAGTCTTATTTCAACTCATAGATAACCTGTTGACAAAATAAGAGAAAATTTGCAGAAGATAAGGCTCTTGTAGTTGTAGCCTTTTTTCTCCACAATAGCCTCCGATGATCTGGACAGACGGACGAGTGAAGAGAGGCTGGTGAAACTGTTAATTGCCGATGGCAATCGTACATCGCGAACCATTTTGAGCGCGATAACCGGAAGATGGGGTTTTGATCCGATTGCGGTGGAAGATGGGTACCGTGCATGGCAGGTGATGCATCAGGAGAACCCGCCGCATCTTCTGCTTCTCGATTGGGAGCTTCCCAAACTGGATGGGCTCGACCTCTGTCAGCGTCTACGCCAGCGTGAGTGTGAAAACCCACCCTATATCATTATGCTCACC
>JADFYS010000222.1 GCA_015232955.1 Gammaproteobacteria bacterium | reverse complement strand
TCCAATGGTAACTGTCTCAATAATCTGGCGCGCTACATGGCTAACAGCGATCTTAGTGATATTGAGGGGACTCAAGAGGTTCTAACTTACACCATTGGTTTCGGCCCGAAAGTTAACACCGAGCTACTCACCTCTGCCGCCACCGCGACAAAATCGGATGGTAGCCCCGGCTATTTTAGTGCAAATGACTATGATAATCTGCTGCTCGCCTTTCAGACCATCGTCCAGCAGATCCTCGCCACCTCCTCCAGTTTTGTTTCACCCTCGATCTCGGTCAACGCCTTTAACCGCTTCTCCCATCTCGACCAGCTCTACTACGCCCTGTTTAAGGTGGATGAGCGGCCGCAGTGGTTCGGTAATGTCAAACGCTATAAGCTGAGTAACGGAACGGTGGTGGATGTCAATGATGTTGCGGCGGTGGATAGTGATACCGGCTTCTTCAAAGAGACCGCCCAGAGCTGGTGGTCAAGTGGCGTGGATGGCGATGCGGTCAAGGACGGCGGTGCCGCCGGTGAGCTGGGGCTGAACCGCAATGTCTACACCTATACCGGAGGGGGGACACCACAAAATGCCCTGCTCACCAATGGTAATCAACGAGTGCGCTCTATCAATGATCTTATCACCAAAGCGATGCTGGGTGACTCGGGGATGAGTGATAACGAACGCAGCAAGATTCTGAGCTGGGCCAGTGGTATCGATGTAAAGGATGCCGATCTCGACGGTTCGCAGTCCGATGGCCGTAGCCACATGGGGGATCCCCTTCACAGTGTGCCGCTGCTGCTCAATCTGGGCGGTACCGAGGACGATATGAAGCTGGCGCTGTTTATCGGCACCAACGAGGGCTATCTGCACGCCATTGATCCCGATGATGGTACAGAGACCTTCTCTTTTATCCCGCCTGAGCTGCTCACCAACCTCTCTACCTTTTACCGGAATGAGATTAACACCGAGCACCCTTATGGTCTCGATGGCCCTATCAGCAAGTGGCATAATGATCTCAACCACAACGGCATGCTCTACACCGGCGATACTCTCGACAGTGGTGAGTCGATGTATGTCTATGCCGCGATGCGGCGTGGGGGCAAGAACTACTACGCCCTGGATGTGACCAATATTGATGCCCCCAAATATGCGTGGCGTATCCTTGGCGGTCAGGGGCTGTTTGCCGAGCTGGGCCAGAGCTGGTCCAGAGCTACTCACGCCAAGATTAAGCTCAATGGAACGAGTAAGGATGTGCTGATCTTTGGTGGGGGTTATGATGCGGATCAGGACGATGTCTCGGTGCGTACCGCCGATAGTGAGGGGCGGGCGATCTTTATGGTGGATGCCGCGACCGGGGCCAAGATCTGGCAGGCAGGTCCTGCCGGCAGTGGTGACAATGCAGGTAGTCATCCCAGTCTCGTTCTGCCGCAGATGGCGTACAGCATCCCCTCCGAGGTAGTGGTTATCGATACCAACCGCGATGGCTATGGGGACAGGATGTATGTGGGAGATATGGGCGGACAGCTGTGGCGCTTTGACATCGACAATGATGACAATAGTGGTGCGGCAGATCTGGTCAGTGGCGGGGTGATCGCGGATCTCGCTGGCAGTGGCACCGCAGATAATCGCCGCTTCTACTATCCACCGGCCGTCGCCTATATGGACGATAAGTTCTATCTCGCCATCGGTTCCGGTTTCAGGGCGCACCCGCTGGACAACTCGATCCACGACGCGATGTTTGTGATCAAGGATACAAGTCCGCTTCAGCCACTGCAGTATGACGATAGCGATGATAGTGGCAGCGACCCCGACTATTTGCAGTACTTTGGGGCGGCAGAGGATAGTTATATCACCCTCACCTCGGGCAGTGTGACCAGCACCAATAATGTCAGCGGCGATCTTTTTGATGCCACCAGTAATGTCCTGGGAAGCGCATCGGGTAGCACCCTGACCAACGCCGAGGCGGTACTGGAGGAGAAGGCGGGGTGGTATATCACCCTCAACGACTACAGCACCGGGGCCTGGAGCGGGGAGAAGGTGTTGTCCAATGCCGTCATCTTTGACAGTGTGCTGATGTTCTCCACCTTTATGCCGACCCAGCAGCAGTTGAGTGCCTGTGCTCCCGATGTCGGTACCGCCCGTTTTTATCAAATTGATATGTTGAACGGAAAACCCTATGATGACCCGGAGACGGCAGAGACGGATGAGAGCAGTGATCGCACCAACCGTTATGTCAATGTCGCCAAGGGGGGGATACCTCCCGAGCCGGTGGTCATTCTGCCGCCGGGGGACGCCAATCCTGTGGTGATGGTGGGACCAGAGAAGGTGGCGGAGGCGGCACCACCCAACGCCATAACCAGAACCTCGTGGCAGGTGCTACGGCCCTAGAGATTGCATATTTAATTTGAAGAGATAACCTTACCATTCGGAGTAGATAGAGATATGATCCATAATCGTTTCGGGGGATTCTCCCTGCTAGAGCTGATGATTGTCGTGGCAATTATCGGCATCCTTGCCGGAGTCGGTTACCCCTCCTATGTCAGCAGTATGCAGGATGGGCGCAGGGCCGATGCCACCGGGGCGCTGATGGGGTTCTCTAACGCCATGGTGCGCTATTTCACCAATAACAACAGCAGTTATTGTGATGCAGCTAGTGCGGGAGGGGTCAACAGTTGTGGTGCTGCCGGAACCAACGATACCGGTGCCCCCTCCATCTTTTCGACCCAAGTGCCCACCGACCGTACCACCGGCGCCTACTACAACCTGCTCATCTCGGCCGTCACCCAGACCACCTACACTCTGCAGGCGGTCCCTACCGGCGACCAGACCGGTGATCGTTGTGGCACCCTCACTCTCACCTCCCTCGGTCAGAAAGGGGTTACCGGTGCCGATGCAGGGCTTACCTGGCAGGATTGCTGGAACTGAGGATGATCCCTATTGCCTTCTCTTCTTGGCTCACCCTTTTCTCCGCCCTTATCCTGTCGTTGGCCGTAACCGCGGCACCCCTTGATCTCCCGCCGCCCGCCGCGGACGCCACCTGTCCGGTGTGCGGTATGTTTGTTGCGAAATATCCGGAGTGGATCGCCACCGTCGAGTACCTTGACGGCCATCTACACCACTTTGATGGCGCCAAGGACCTCTTTAAATATCTTCAGAACCTACAGCACTGGGCACCGGGGCACCGTCTGGAGGATATTCGTGCCATCGGTGTGACCGAATATTATGGCCTGACGCTGATCGATGCCCGCTCTGCCTATTTTGTTCTCGGCTCCGATCTTCTGGGGCCGATGGGTCATGAGTTGATCCCCTTTGTCTCAGAAGAGGAGGCGGCGGAGTTCCTCAAGGATCATCACGGAAAGCGGATAGTTGTCTTTAACGAGGTAACCCCCGCGCTAATCTCTACCCTCGATTAATTATGGGGACACGATACTCAGTAATGACCGAAAGCCCATACCGACCCACTGGCAGTGGTTGTGCCAGCGCCCCCTGCTGTAAGTAGATAACCACATTGGTATCAAGCAGGTATTCCATCTTTTATGGCCACTCATCCCGCAACTGCTTTTGAAATGCGAGACCATCCAGCGGCCAATCAATCGTATTACTAAACTGCATCGGATCAATCAATGCCGTGTCTTCGCTGTCAGCTACGGTCACCACTAACCGTGCAATCTTACCGTAGATGGGGCGAAACTGATCAGGCAGATGGATCGTTCCACTGCTATCAATTTCCGTTTCTAATTCGATCCTTTGCATTTTTAGTTACTCCTTATCGCTTAATCTTCTTAGTCTCCATAATCTTAATCAATGGGTGGATAAGCACAGCGCATCCATCGGCTCGGAGTTTGGTGGATGCGCTCCGCTTATCCACCCTACGAATTAAGTATCGTGTCCCTTAATCCCCCTTTAGTGCACCCCAACACTATTGAGGTACTCTCCCAGATCGTGGTCAAAGTCGATGATATGGGCGATGGCCCAATCGGATGAGACATCGTAATCGGAGTAGAAGTGAGGCTGTTTGCCTCTGGTGACGGAGCGGAGTAGTGCATCCATATGTTCAAGCAGCAGACGGTGCTCTTTTCGGTGTTTTTTATGGTCTGGATAGTGGTGGGTTTTCATTAAGTGGTCTTCGGTGGCAAAGTGTATTCGGGTAAAATCCACCAGCTCTTT
>JADFYS010000221.1 GCA_015232955.1 Gammaproteobacteria bacterium | reverse complement strand
CATTGTATATAAAAAAAACCCCGCGATGCGGGGTTTTTTTAGCGTTAAAGGGGGACTGGCTTACATCATGCCGCCCATACCACCCATGCCGCCCATTCCGCCCATATCACCACCAGGCATCGAAGGCTCATCTTTTGGAATCTCAGCCACCATCGCTTCTGTGGTGATCATCAATCCCGCGACGGATGCCGCATTCTGGAGAGCGTAACGGGTCACTTTGGTCGGGTCAAGAATACCCATCGCAATCATATCCCCATACTCACCAGTGGCAGCATTGTAACCAAAGTTACCTGTGCCGTTCTTGACTTCGTTAATTACTACGGAATCCTCTTCACCGGCGTTATTGACGATCTGACGCAGAGGCTCTTCCATCGCACGACGGGCAATCTGAATACCGATATCTTGATCGTGGTTATCTCCTTTGAGTTCGGTCATTGCTGCCAGACAGCGGATTAGAGCAACACCACCTCCGGGAACCACACCCTCTTCTACTGCAGCACGGGTCGCGTGAAGTGCATCTTCAACCCGCGCTTTTTTCTCTTTCATCTCAACTTCTGTGGCAGCACCCACTTTTATCACCGCAACACCACCGGCAAGTTTTGCTACCCGCTCCTGCAACTTCTCTTTGTCGTAATCAGAGCTGGTCTCTTCGATCTGGGCACGGATCTGATTGACACGACTTTCGATCTCATCATGCGAACCAGCACCGTCGACAATGGTGGTGTTCTCTTTGGTGATGGTCACTTTTTTGGCAGTACCGAGATCTTCCAGGGTAGCCTTCTCTAGGGACATACCAACCTCTTCCGAGATCACCTGACCACCGGTGAGGATGGCGATATCCTGAAGCATCGCCTTGCGTCGGTCGCCAAAGCCCGGGGCTTTTACTGCGGCAACTTTGACAATGCCGCGGATAGAGTTCACCACCAGAGTGGCCAACGCTTCACCATCCACATCTTCAGCGACAATCATCAGCGGCTTGCCCGACTTGGCTACACCTTCGAGGATTGGCAGAAGATCACGGATATTGGAGATCTTCTTGTCATGAAGAAGGATATAGGGGCTTTCAAGATCAGCGGTCATGCTCTGCTGATTGTTGACGAAGTAGGGTGAGAGGTAACCGCGGTCAAACTGCATCCCCTCAACAGTCTCTAACTCATTCTCGAGACCAGAACCATCTTCAACTGTGATAACCCCTTCCTTGCCCACCTTGTTCATGGCATCAGCAATGATACGACCCACAGACTCATCAGAGTTGGCGGAGATAGTACCTACCTGGGCAATGGAGTTATCATCGGTGCAGGGCTTAGAGAGATTGGCCAGTTCCGCAACCGCGGTGATGACTGCTTTGTCGATGCCGCGCTTGAGATCCATCGGATTCATTCCGGCTGTTACAGATTTCATCCCTTCACGGATGATCGCCTGGGCGAGAACGGTAGCAGTAGTGGTACCATCGCCGGCAATGTCGGAGGTTTGGGAGGAGACCTCTTTAAGCATCTGTGCGCCCATATTTTCAAATTTGTTCTCGAGCTCGATCTCTTTTGCTACTGAAACACCATCTTTGGTGATAGTAGGGGAACCGAAGCTCTTGTCGAGAACAACATTCCGCCCCTTAGGACCCAGGGTGACACGAACAGCATTGGCAAGGGTGTTGACCCCTTTTACCATCAGGTGACGGGCATCATTAGAAAACTTAACTTCTTTTGCACTCATTGTTTCGATAATTCCTTTAATTCTGGTTAATCAATTTGGGTAGTTACAACTATAAGATAGTGGTAAGGCAGGAGAGCTTAGGCCTCAACTACACCCATAATGTCCTCTTCACGCATCATAAGTAGCTCTTCGCCATCGACCTTGACGCTGGTTCCGGAATATTGACCAAAAAGCACCTTATCTCCAACTTTGACATCCATAGGGCGAACATCACCACTCTCAAGGATCTTGCCGTTTCCTGCAGCCAGCACTTCTCCCTGATTAGGCTTTTCTGTTGCAGAGCCGGGCAGAACAATACCACCAGCGGTCATGGTCTCCTCTTCCATGCGACGAACAAGAACGCGATCATGCAGCGGACGAATTTTCATACTAGATAGATCTCCTGGTTAAAAAACTTTTATTACAAACAGCAAGTTATTTCTTATCGCTGTTAGCACTCCCGTTAGGTGAGTGCTAATGATAGGGGCGTGGAAGAGGGATTCAAGGGCGGAAGTAGAAAAAATTTCATCTCCTTCCGGCTCCAGCAATTTATCACCGGAGATAAGGAGGTGAGCACGCGGTTCTTGGTGACAGAGAAGATCTACGGTTGGTCGCGATCGACGACTTCACCCTCAATCACCTTGCCTCGTTGAGGTGAGGCGGGGCGACCGGAGGCTCCAAAACCGGATGAAGTGTGGCTCTGAAATCCAGAAGAGAGGATATTCAGATTGAGGCGAGAGGCGACTCTCTGGGCGACAGCCTCCCGAATCGGTGAGATGAGACCTAGAAAACCGATGGTATCGGTAAAAAACCCGGGGGTAAGGAGAAAGGCGCCGCATATGATGAGGATCACCCCTTCGATTATGACTGTAGAAGGGAGTTGCCCCTCTACCATCGCTTGCTGAAAGCGCTGCAAGGTCACAATGCCCTGCTGCCGAAGCAAGGTCACGCCGACGATAGCCGTCAAAAATATGAGAAGAATCGTTGGCAAAGCACCAATAACGCTTCCCACTGCAATAAGGAGATAGATCTCAATGATCGGGATAATGATGAAAAGAGGGGCAAGCAGGCGCATAATCAGTGATTAAAGGTGGTTAAAAAGAGGGATTCACATTAGTATAGTCAAAAATTTCACCACAAAGGCACAATGAAACATGGGGTTTATCGTTGCGATTACAACCTGTCCCAATGAGGAGGTGGCGGAGAACATTGCCGCAGATCTGCTTTCAAGCCGGCTCATCGCTTGCGCAACCCTCCTTCCGGGAGCGACCTCTCTCTATCGTTGGCAAGGTGCCATCCATAAAGATCGCGAGATTGTCCTTCTTCTGAAAAGTAGGCGCGACAACTTTCAGGAGATAGCGTCCTACATCACTAAGAATCACCCCTATGAACTCCCCGAGCTGATCGCCCTCCCTATTGAAGAGGGCCTCTCCGCATACCTTAAATGGCTTGATCACGAATTGACTTCGCCTACACCCTAATTTCATCATCGCATACGAACAGAGACCAGCATGAATCTTCGCACTCCCCACCCCAGATCAACGGTTACAGCCGTAGTGGCTACCCTTTTCGCCCTGTTACTGCTCTATCCTTTTACCCTTTTTGCTCTGAATGAAGCGGATCTGCTTCAGGCGGAAGAGGCGTTTCCGGCAACGGTTACCGTCATCTCTCCCGAAAAGGTGCGCGTTGAGTGGGAGATTGCCGACGGTTACTACCTCTATCGCCACAAATTCAAGATAAGCACGGAGAGTGAAACCACAACCCTTGGTGAACCACTATTTCCAGCAGGGAAGAAGAAAAATGATGAATTTTTTGGTGAGATTGAAACCTATCGTCATCAGGTAGCCATCGATCTGCCACTGATCCGTCATGGGATTGAAGCGGAGCAGCTTGTACTCAACCTCACCTCGCAGGGGTGTGCCGATATTGGGGTCTGTTACCCCCCCTTTAGTCAAACCAAACAGATTCAGCTTCCCCCGCGAAGTGAGCAGAAAAACACTGCAGCAGAAGATCTCAAGACGCTATTCAACCGCCAGAGCGATCGCTTGACCGAAGATGAGATCCTTGAACCGGATGAGGCGTTCCGTTTCACGGCACTGGCGTTTGATAGCAATACCATGATTGCTCGCTGGGATATCGCCCCCGAACACTATCTCTACCGCAGTAAATTCACCTTCTCTCTTGAAAACGGCCCTGAAGAGGAGGTAGCCGCCACTATTTCATCGGTAGAAACCCCCTCAGGTGAGACCAAAAATGATGAGTTTTTTGGTGAAATTGAGGTCTACCACAATCAGGTGGAAGCGATCATTCACCTCGAGCGGCAACTGCATGCTGCCGCTTCAGTCACCCTCAACGTGAGCTATCAGGGGTGTGCCGAGCGTGGGATCTGTTATCCCCCTATTCAAAAGAGTACCCGGATCGATCTCCCTCCTGTTGTACCATCGGCTGTGATCACGACCGCAGAG
>JADFYS010000220.1 GCA_015232955.1 Gammaproteobacteria bacterium | reverse complement strand
AGGCCGTTTACAGTACGGCTAAGACGATCGCTGTACTCCTCGGCAATATAGTGCAGCTGTTCCGGCAGGCTGCCACTCTCCTCGCCGATACCGATCATCCGCACCACAAACCGGGGAAAGAGTTCAACTTCAGAAAAGCCACCCCGCAGGCTATTCCCCTCAATCAGGCGGCGGCGGACATGCTCCAGCTTTTCACGATAGATCAGATTCTCCAGAGTCTCTGAGATGAGGGTCAGACTGCGTGTAATATCGACCCCGGCACTAATTAACAGCCCGAAATACTCGGTAATAAAGGCGGTATTAAACTGAATCGCCACATTCTTGATTAGTGGCAGCTTGAGAATAAGCAGGTGCCACGCCCTTTTGATGGCAGGGACTCTTTTCACAATCAGCACCAGCACCACCAGAAGGATCGCCAGCTTAATCACCAAATCCTCAAGATTATTGATCAGATAGTCCGAAACATCGATAATCACCACCGTCAGCCACGGCAGCTCAACATTCATCGTTCTAAAGAGATCCACCAGTGTCGGTACCACCCAGTAGATCCAGAACCCCATCGCCAGAAAGATGGTGACCACCGCCATAATGGGGTAGGTGAGTGCCGAGCGGATATCCTTGCGAATGCGATCCATGCGCCGGATATGGTCGGCAGCATCCTTAAGGGTGCGGTCGAGGGTGCCGCTCTCCTCACCCACTCGGCAGAGAAACTGCACCACCGGCGGGAACAGCCCCGGATAGTAGCTAATGGCATCACTAAAGCTGTAGCCCGACTCCACCCGCATCAACATATCGCGTCCGGCGCGGGAGATGGTACCGTTCTCGTTGTCGATAATCGCATCCTCAATCGCCGACATCGCCGGGATCCCCGACTTCAGCATCACCGCAAGATTAGAGAGCACCTCAGAGATATCCTCCCGCTTCACCGACTGCTCCATAAAGCTGTTAAAAAAGGTGATGAGCATTCCGATAACGCCACCCAACAGCCGTGCAGAGATCACGGTATCACCAGTGCGCTCAAGATAGGCCCACGCTGACTGCTCATTCTCAAACGGCAGATCGATAAAACCACGGCGGGTGCGACCGGTGCGCTCAATCAACTTGTAGGTGTAGTAACTCATAACTGCAAGGGGATCAGTACCCGATCACCCGGGTCATCTCCTCTACCGAGGTGCTCCCCGCCAGCACCTTCTCCCGGGCGCACTCAAAGATATCCTTAAAACCGCGGCTTTTGGCAGAGGCGACCATCTCCTCCATCGAGGCGTCATTGTGAAGCATGGTGGCGATCTCGCGATCCTGTTTCACAATCTCATAGACCAGCATTCGTCCGAAATAACCGGTGTGAGCACAGGTGTCGCACCCCTTGGCACGATAGAGCGTAAGGGGGGGGGATGATGCAGCGTCAGTAGCCACCACTTCCCCCTTCTCGCCAACGCTATCGCCCACCTCAACAGCAGGCGTTTCCAACTTCAAATAGTGGAGATCCTCGGCAGTGGCGGTATACGCCTGCCGACACTGATGACAGAGACGACGCGCCAACCGTTGCGAGACGATACCGACAATCGACTCCCCGAGCATATACGGCTCCGCCCCCAGCGCCCGCAGTCGTGGAATCGCCCCGAAAGCGGTGTTGGTGTGGAGGGTCGAGAGTACCATGTGGCCGGTCTCTGACGCCGAAAGCGCCGTTTTTGCCGTCTCCTCATCACGAATCTCCCCCACCAGAATGACATCGGGATCATGGCGGAGAAAGAAACGAATGGCGTTGGCAAAGGTGTAGCCGGCGCGGATATTGACCTCGGTCTGCCGTGCCAGCGGCAGACGGTACTCGATGGGATTCTCCACCGTCATCACATTAAGTTCGGTCAGATTGAGCGCCCGCACCGCAGCATAGAGAGTGGTACTTTTCCCCGAGCCGGTGGGACCGGTGAGCAGGGCGATGCCGTAGGGGCTACTGAAGATCTGATGGATGGTTTCGATATCCTCTGCCGCGAAGCCGAGCTGACTCAACCCCATGAGATCACTGCGCATCGGCAGCAGACGAATCACCATATTCTCGCCGTACTGGGTGACCGTGGTAGAGACGCGAAAATCGTAGGGGTTTTCGAGAATAGTGCCGGAGTAACTGCCATCCAGAGGCAACCGCTGCTCGGCGATATCCATCGACGCTTTCATCTTAATGGTGGAGATGATCCGCCGCAGCGACAGCGGCAGCGAGATCACCGGCCGGAGAACGCCGTCAATGCGCAGGGCGATATTGATCGCCCGATCCAGGGGACGGATATGGATATCGGTAGAGCGCAGCTTTACCGCCAACTGAAAGAGATGGTTGAGGAGGGGATCGAGTGAACGCACGCCATCGACATCCCCCTCCAGCTGCTTCACCTCCCGCGCCAACAGCTCCTCTACCGGATGTTCGAGAAAGTAGAAAAAGTGCTGCACCGCATTGAGGATCTTCGGCTTCTCCCCCTGATAGATCCGCGACTGCAGGCCGGTTTTACGGTTAATCAGCCGCTCCAGTTCGACGGTATCATCGGCGGCGGTCACCACCTCGATACACTGACGATCGTGGCGCATGGGGAGAAAGGTATTGGTACGACAGAGATTCATGTTAAAGAGGCGGAGCGACGCCTCCTCCGGCACCACCTGGCCGACATCGACAACCTCCCGCTGCGCCTGCTCGGCGATGGTGGTGGCGATATCGTAGGGGGAGACCAGCGCCAGCCGCTCCAGAGTCTCCCCCAGACGGTCACCGGTAATATTCTGATCCTGCAGCGCGAGATTGATGTGACCATCATGGATGATCCCCTTCTCTTTCAGCAGGACCCCGATCGGTTTGCGCCTGTTTTCAGCCATCGCTTCTCACCTAGATGGTGGTGGCGCGCAGCATAATCACCAGCTCTCGCGTCCGTTTAAGCTCGGTATCATGACGGAAGAGATAACCGAGCACCGGTATTGACGACAGAAAGGGAACCCCCTGGGTAATGGTCTCGGTCGACTCATCGATTAGCCCTCCCAGCATCACCAGATCGCCGCTGTTCATCTCGAGCATGGTGCTAATCTCCTTCAGGTCCACCTGAGGGAGCGTCACCATACTGCCGTTACCGGTGACATCCTGCAGACTGAGGCTGGAAGGGACCACCGAGCTTTGAATCGGGTGGATCGACAGACTGATACGGTCGTGATCCTTAATAAAAGGGACCACCCCGATCATCAGACCATCAAACACCTGATTGACCGTCGGTGTAGTGGTGGTGGTATCGGTGTTGGCTCCGGCGGTAGTGTTGGTGGCAATGGTCTCGACATAAGAGCTACTCTGACCGACGCTAATCATCGACGGCTGGCCGTGACGGGCACGGATAGAGGGGTTAGAGACCGAACGGACATCACCAAACTGGCGTAACAGATCCACCATTCCCAACCACTGTTGCCCCGAATGGGTCGCTGTAAAGCCACTCTGACCAATGGGGGAGATGGTGGTGGTGTTATTGCTCGCCCCACCTACGGCGATAGTGGCAGCGTTGGTGAGAGGAGAGAGTGCGGCGCCATTGGCACCAATGGTCTGGGTCAGACCAAAGCCGAGAACCACCTGATCCTTCAGATGCGCCCAGTTGATTCCGGTTCGGTTCTCGTCATTCAGGCTCACCTCAAAGATCTTCGCCTCGATATGGATCTGCCGGTTCAGCACCTCCTTAAAGCGATTCACCATACGGTGTAGCCGATACATCACCGAAGGGCGTGCCCGGACATAGAGCGTACCGCTCATCCGATCCAGCACATAACTCCCCGGATTGGCAATAATCGGCTCTGCCCGCGTTGCCACCAGCTGCGCTGCCTCTCCGCCATCGGTCACAGCAGCAGGATCCGCCTCGAGCTCAACAGCAGTCATCCGGCTGGCAGCTGGTGCGGCTGACAGAGACGATGAAGAGACAACAGCACCATTGCCACCTCCACCGCCGGCAGCAGGATTGAAGATCCCCTCGAGAACGGAGGCAAGCTGACGATAAGGGTTGGTCTCCTCTGCACTGCTCCCATTCATGGTAAAGGAACCGGTCAACCCGGTCTCCGTACCCCCCCCCCCTTCACCCCCCCCGCCACCACCACCCCTCCCCAGCACCTCCCCCCCCCAGTAAGCCCGCCGCGCCCCCGCCGCCCCAGAAAGCCACCCCCTATCAACCTCCC
>JADFYS010000021.1 GCA_015232955.1 Gammaproteobacteria bacterium | reverse complement strand
TCGGCATCCATGCCTTCGTTGCACTGCACCGCCACAAACGCACCCTTCACGGTGTCCAACTGCGGATTTTAGGTTGAAGTCTCTTCTCCTCTTTCTCTTCTGGTTACCTTCCCTCCTTCAGGGGGCAGCACTGCAGATCAACTCTCTGGACGAATCTGCGCTCTCTGTCTCTGACCTTGAAATGGTTGTCGACCACAATGACAACTTTACCGCCGATACTGTTGAAAAAAGGGGGGATTGGCAAGCCGTTACCCGCTCGACACTGGGGATTCAACGCCAACCGATCTGGACCAGAGTTCATCTGACCAACCACTCTGATGCCACTCTGCAGCTTGTGTTGAGCAACCCGCGAACAGGCATGGACTATATTGATGTCTATCTGTTGGCTAAGGATCAACCGCTTCAGCGCCTGCTGCTGGGTGATATGCGGCCGATGGCGGATCGATCTTATCGCCACCCGGCGAGTAACTTTGCACTAGAACTCTCCCCGGGAGAGAGCCGGACAGTGATCACTAGACTCTATAGCTATGGCACCGTCGATATCGGGTGGCGAATAGAGGGTCTACACGACTTTCTCTCTGGCAGTTCTAACGACTTCCTCCTCAAAGGGGTTATTTTTGGCTTTATCTTCGCCCTCACCATCTATAATCTAATCGCCTATGTGGCGATTGGCGATCGCATCTATCTCACCTACGCCACCTTTCTCCTCATTACGGTTCTCGGCCAGTTTTCGCTTCAGGGGGTGATGTATCACTTGGGTTCAGAGCGGCTCAATCTCTTCTTTATCACTTATGCAGCTTGGTTCTTCTCTCAGGCTTATATGGCCTACCTCTATCTGCTTTTTATCCATTTCTTTAATATCCAACGGGGCGAGCGGGCATTTCTCCTCTTTGGCACCATGTTTCTGTTCCATTCCGGGGTCATCCTCTACTACACGCTCTCTTTCTTTCATCACGAGCTGTTGCAGGATTTTTCAGTAGTTTCGCGCATTGCCCTGATTGAGATACTGGTGCTGGTCTTCTATAGCATACGAGCCTACCGCAAAGGCAAACGAGGCTCTTTTCCTTTTATGTTGGGACAGATCATCTATGGCCTCCTCACCTTTTACTACATCTTTACCCTGCAAGGTGCAATTGAGACCAACCTCTTTTCGCAAAACTCTTTTCTCATTGGGCTTTTCACCCTCTCTCTTTTTATCTCTTACGCCCTCAGCTCCCGCTGGAAGGAGATGAAAGAGGAGAACCGGTTACTCAAAGTGAGAGGGGCCGAGCAACAGAAATTCACCCTTATCGGCGCCACCATCGCCTATGTCTCTCATCAGTGGCAACAACCACTGGCACAACTCTCCGCTCTGATCGTAAAACTACAGGCGATCGCAGAGCAGAAACCCGATCAACTGGATGCGACGATGCAGCAGGCGCTGCCAGAGATGGAGTTGATGGTCGCCAATCTGAGTACCACCATCGGCGATGTTAAGCGGCTGTTTAAAGAGAGTCCACACCCCAACAGCTCGTTCTCGTTATCGATGGTGGTAGAGGAGTGCATCAATAATTTCCGAAATCAGTACAGGCAGATCTCATTCCATGTTGAAGCAGATAAGACGATCGCGTTAACAGGCGACAGTAATCTGTTCAGTCACACTTTGGGAAATATATTGCAAAACTCAGTGGATCAATGCAGTCAGTTACCTGATGGTGACTGCAGGATATCTGTGTGGGTAGAGCGTGAAGAATCGAGCGCTGTGGTGACGGTTCAGGATAACGCTGGTGGTATCACCATCACCCCCATTAACACGATCTTTGACAACCATATTAGCAGCAAAAACAGAGGTTTTGGCCTTGGTCTGGCGCTGGCGAAGAATATTGTGATCTCTAAATTTCATGGAACGATATCCGCAACCAATGAGGGTGATGGGGCGAGACTGGTGGTGACGGTTCCGATCCAGAGTTCATCTCGGTAGAGACGCGTGAGGCGATATTCATTTGAGGAGAGTATTCTGTTTCACCAAAATGCAATGTTTTATTCAACAGCGGGACTCTCGTAGGGTGCCATCGGCCCGGAATTTGGTGGATGCGCTTCGCTTATCCACCCTACCCTGTTCATTTTTCAGGGGTAATGAATTCCATTGGTCGAACCTTACTATCAAAACATTCGCAGGATAAACCACATATCTTTAGGTGTTGTCCGTTTTAAGCAACCGCCCACATAATTTATCGATATAGTTCACAATGACCGATATTTCCAACCACACACCTATGATGCAGCAGTATCTCCGTATTAAGGGTGAGCATCAGGACAAGCTCCTCTTCTATCGTATGGGGGATTTTTACGAGCTGTTCTTTGATGATGCCCGCCGTGCCGCGCAACTGCTCAGCATCACCCTCACTGCTCGCGGCAAGTCCGGAGGGGAGCCGATCCCGATGGCGGGAGTCCCCTATCACGCTGCAGAGAATTATCTTGCCCGTCTCATCAAAATGGGGGAGTCGGTCGCCATCTGTGAGCAGATCGGCGATCCCGGCAGCAGTAAGGGGCCGGTGGATCGTAAGGTGGTACGCATCGTCACCCCGGGTACGGTGACCGAGGAGGCGCTGCTGGAGGATCGTCATGAGAACCTCATCTCCGCCCTTGGCCAAAAGGAGAAAATTTTCGGGCTGGCGACTCTGGATCTCTCCTGCGGCCGCTTTTTTCTGACCGAGGTCAAGACAACACATCAGCTTCAGGCCGAACTTGAACGCCTTAAACCGGTAGAGCTTCTCCTTCAGGAGGGGTTGGAAGCTCTGATAGAGGCCGATCATCCCTCTGCCCCCAAACGACTTCCGGAGTGGCATTTTGACAGCGGCAGTGGTCGACAACGACTTTTGGAGCAGTTCTCTGTCCACGATCTTCTCGGCTTTGGTTGCGAAGAGCGGGAGGCGGCCATCGGCGCTGCCGGGGCGCTCCTCCGTTATGTCAGCGAGACCCAGATGCGCGCCTTAAGTCACCTGCAGGGGGTGCGTTATGAGGAGCAGAGTGATGCCATTATCATCGACGCTATCAGTCGTCGCAATCTTGAGCTGGAGAGCGCCCTCTCTGGAAAAAAGGGGCATAGTCTCCTCGCCGTTATCGACTTCACGGCAACGGCGATGGGGGGGAGACTTCTTCACCACTGGCTGAACCGGCCTCTGCGGGATCATCACACGCTGAGAATGCGCCACCAGGGGATTGCAGCGCTACGCCAGCAGCAGATCTATGAGGAGTTAACCCCTCACCTTCGCGGGGTGGGGGACATTGAACGAATCATCACCCGTATCGCCCTAAAATCGGCTCGACCACGGGATCTTACCCGACTCCACCACGCCCTCACGCAGCTCCCCCCCCTCAAACAGCTTCTGCAAGGGATCACCAACCCCACTCTACAACAGCTACAGCAGGAGCTAGCACTACTCCCAGAGGTTGAGCAGCTGCTGCAACTGGCGATTATCGCTGAACCGCCACTGCTAATTCGTGATGGCGGCGTGATCGCCCCCGGCTATGATCAAGAGCTGGATGAGCTGCGCTCTATTCGAAGTGATGCCGGCAGCTATCTTCTCGATCTTGAACAGCGGGAGCAGAGACGCAGCGGCATTAACACCCTAAAGGTGAAGTTCAACCGGGTTCACGGCTATTACATTGAGATAAGCCGCAATCAGAGCGACGCTGTCCCCGATGATTACCAGCGGCGCCAGACCTTGAAAAATTGTGAACGCTTTATCACCCCCGAACTTAAACAGTTCGAGGAGAAGGCCCTTTCTGCAGCAGAGAAGGCACTCGCCCGAGAGAAGATGCTCTATGACCAGCTTCTTGAGAAGCTGGGGGATGATCTGCTGCCCTTACAGCAGACTGCAGCTGCCATCGCCCAGATCGACCTTCTTCACTCCATGGCCATCGCTGCCGATACCCTGTCGCTGGTTGAGCCGGTGTTGTGTGAGGATGAGGGGATTAAGCTTCAGGCTTGTCGCCACCTTGTGGTCGAACGGATGCTCGACGCGCCGTTTATTGCCAACGATCTCACCATCACCCCCGATCAATCACTGCTCATCATCACCGGGCCCAACATGGGGGGGAAATCGACCTATATGCGTCAGACCGCTCTCGCGCTCCTCCTCGCCCATATCGGCTCGTTCGTCCCTGCGGCCTCCGCCCGTTTTGGTCCCATTGAGCAGATCTTTACCCGTATCGGCGCCTCTGACGATCTCAGTAGTGGACGCTCCACTTTCATGGTAGAGATGACCGAGACCGCCAATATTCTCAATAATGCCAACAGCAGAAGCCTGGTGCTTATGGATGAGATCGGCCGCGGGACCTCTACCTTTGACGGACTCTCCCTCGCGTGGGCAACCGCAATTGATCTCGCCAGCCGTATTGGTGCTCTGACCCTCTTTGCCACCCACTACTTTGAACTCACCCTGCTTGAAGAGGAGTACGCCACGGTCAAAAATATCCATCTCGATGCGGTGGAGCACGATGATCACATCGTCTTTCTCCACCAGATCCAGGATGGCCCTGCCGATCGGAGCTATGGACTACAGGTGGCAGCGCTCGCCGGTATTCCAAAAGCGGTGATCACGCAGGCTCAACAGCGACTCCGGCAGCTGGAGCAAGGGAGAGCGGCACCACTCGGCCCCGAGCGACTCGTTCCCCTGCAACAACCCCCTCCCCCCGTCTCCACCCCAGTACCCCCTCATCCCATCATCGCCCAGATAGAGGCTTTAGATCCTGACACGCTCTCCCCCCGGGAGGCTCTGGAGAAGCTGTATCAGCTAAAGGGGCTTCTCATCAATGGATAAACCATTTTGGGAACAGCCGATCCAGAGCCTGAATCGAGAGGAGTGGGAGCAGATCTGTGATGGCTGCGGCCGCTGTTGTCTGATTCAACTGGAAGATGAGGAGGATCAAGAGCGTTACACTACGGCTGTCTGCTGCCGCTACTACGACCTTGACCTCGGCCGCTGTTCGGTCTACCCCAACCGCAGCGAAAAGGTGCCCACCTGTCACTCACTCACACCCGACACTATCGAACAGCTCTCATGGATGCCCCCAAGCTGCAGCTATCGCCGTCTCGCATCGGGACAACCACTTGCACCATGGCACCCGCTATTAAGCGGTGATCCCGACTCGGTTGTCCACGCAGGGATCTCGATTCGCCACTTCGCAATTCCAGAGCAGATGCTGGGTGAAGATGTGGAGCTAGAGGAGTATATTATCTCCTCTACCGCAGAAGAGAGTCAGCGCGGTTGCCACTAGCCACTGACCATAAGGATACTGAGAAAATATGGAGTTTTGTAAAGGTTGCGGGGTTAAGCTCCCCGCGGATAAATCGCTCTGCCCCGAGTGCCACACCCCTCGAGAGTCCAAGCAGCCACTACCCCCTCTCGAACAGTGGCAACAGGAGATGAAACGGGTAAGATTTCACTGGGTCATTGTCGTCACCCTCTTCTGGGTCACAACAGCAGTGATCTGCGGTCTCTACCTGATTCACGGCAGCGTCTATATCAATGAGCTGGTATTTATCGCCGCCATCTTCATGGCCCTCGGTGTCGCCCTAAAGACCAAGGTGCTTCGTTTACAACAAAAAAAGCCAGTTTCAGGTGAGAACTCCACTCAATCTGAGTGAAGTTATCTACCCAATATGTGGCTCTAACTCGTAGGGTGGATATCCACCCTACACTGTTGAATTTTCTGCGTTAGTGAGGCTCCCCCATCAAGGGATAGTCGGTATAACCTTTCGCATCATTGGTATAAAAAGTGTCCGGGTCGGGTGAATTCAATGCCGCGCCAGACTTGATACGGGCGGGCAGATCAGGGTTGGCGAGAAAAGCGGTTCCAAACGCCACAGAGTCGGCCTGCTTGCTACGAACTGCTACGGCAGCTTCAGTCGCACTATATCCCATATTGAGCATCAGATGACCATGATAGAGTTGACGGGCGATGGAGACCACATCTCCCTTCTGTAGTCCAAAGAAATCAGCGCGCATCAGATGGAGATAGGCCAAATCATACCGGTTCAGATCCTCGGAGAGGTAACGAATCAATGCCTCAGGATCACTATCTTGCATACCGTTAAAGCTATTGAGAGGGGAGAGGCGGACGCCGACCCGATGACTCCCTACTTCTGCGGTTACCGCTGCTAACACCTCATGGAGAAAGCGCGAACGGTTTTCCAGGGTTCCTCCGTATTCGTCATTCCGGTGGTTTGAACTGCTGCGCAGGAACTGGTCGATGAGGTAGCCGTTGGCAGCGTGGACCTCGACACCGTCGAAGTTGGCAGCGATGGCGTTTGCGGCTGCTTTACGGAAATCGTCAACAATTGAAGTGATCTCTGCTTTGGCTAGGGCAAGAGGCACGGTATAGGGCTTCTTACCCTCTGGCGTATAGGTCTCATCCTCAATCGCTACAGCGCTTGGTGCTACACAATCCTTGCCGCCATTCAGAAGTGGATGGCAGGCACGACCACCATGCCAGATCTGCATAAACACCCGCCCTCCGGCCTGATGAATCGCCGCGGTTATCTTCTTCCACCCCTCTATCTGCTCTGGTGAATAGATGCCAGGCTCATTACCAAAGGAGGAGGTGCCTGCGGTCACCATGGTGCATTCGGTGATTATCAGACCTGCAGTGGCACGCTGCTGATAATATTCCGCCATCAAGTCATTGGGGAGATGATCGATGGCCCTACAGCGGGTCAATGGTGCCATGATCAAGCGATTGGGTAACGCAAGATCACCTATCTGTACACTATCGAAGAGCGCGTCGGTGTTGGTTGTCATAAGTGGCCTCAGTAGGGTTGGTAGGAGCTTAAATTGTGCCTGAACGGAGAAGATCTAATGCCATGAAATCGCTATGATAAGAAGATATTGTCATTATTCAGATGTGCAGTTATACCCAATCCCAAGCCGGTGGATGCGCTTCGCTTATCCACCCTACGAGAGCTACTCACTGTTTCCAAGTATCTTGGGTATAAATAGTGTGTCGACTTTCTGAAACCAACGGTTTCAGCTGCCTTGGGGTTAGGTCACCTTTAGCTGCACCAGCTCTTCACCATGGGGATCGGTAACATGGACAGCACAGGCGATGCAGGGATCAAAACTATGAATCGTGCGCAAGATCTCCAGTGGCTGATGGGGATCATGGAGATGGTGCCCCTGTAGCCCCGCCTCATAGGGTCCCCTCACCCCCTTCGCATCTTTTGGACCGGCATTCCAGGTGCTGGGTACCACCGCTTGATAGTTGGCGATCTTTCCCTCTTCAATCACTATCCAGTGGCCCAGTGCTCCCCTTGGTGCCTCCATATAACCCCCGCCCTGTGCCTTTTCAGGCCAGGTGGAGGGATCCCACTTCTCTTCGTTAAATGTGCGGAGATCTCCCCCCTTGATATTGGCGATCAGCTGTTGGATCCACCCCGGCATCGCATCGGCAATGATCTTGCTCTCGAGGGTTCTTGCTGCAGTTCTTCCCAGCGTCGAAAAGAGCGCCTCTGGAGGCAGCTCCAACTGTTTCAGCGC
Source organism: Gammaproteobacteria bacterium (assembly GCA_015232955.1). GTDB lineage: Bacteria > Pseudomonadota > Gammaproteobacteria > Thiohalomonadales > Thiohalomonadaceae > JADFYS01. Next base: position 6,243 of record JADFYS010000021.1, on the reverse strand, counting down.
AGAGGTTGCCAACGCCACTGTCGGCTCATGACCCGAGGCGTAGAGCATTAACACCCTGGCTAGTGGTCCGACCTCCATCGCCTTGCCACGCCAGCGTGGAGACTTTAACCAAGAGTAGTCGGCAGCAGTATCCAGATGGTGATAAGGGGGCTTGGGTCCGGTATATTGAAACTCGGTCTCTCCGACAAAGGGGTGAAGCCCCACCCCCTCACCGTCGCGGTAGCGATACCATGCATGATCGACAAACTCCTGAATCTGCTCTGGATCATCCATATCGAGATCATGAATGGTGGTGAGATCGCGATCCAGAATCACCCCTCTTGGCACCAAAAATCCGCTACTGTCATGGATAGATGTAGAGGGAAATTCACCGTAGGTCATAAAGTTCCCCACCCCCTCCCCTTGCCGGAACCAATCTTTGTAGAAGCCAGCGATGGCGAGGGTGTCGGGGAGATAGACCTGATCGACAAATGTCTGCATCTTTTCAATCAGGCTCATCACCTGCTGCAATCCCGCCATATTGACCGCGGTTGCCCCCGTTCCCGCTACAGCCCCCGCGCTCAACTCGGCTTCGATACTGATGGCACACGGCACCCCCCCGACCAGAAAGTTGGGGTGAGGGTTTTTACCCCCAAAAATGGTGTGAATCTTTGCAACATCGCGCTGCCAGCTCAACGCCTCCAGATAGTGGGCGACAGCCAGAAGATTGACCTCGGGCGGGAGTCGGTAGCCAGGGTGTCCCCAGTATCCGTTGGCAAAGATCCCCAACTGTCCCGATTCAACAAAGGTGGCCACCTTTTTCTGGACATCGGCAAAATACCCGGGAGAGGAGAGTGGATGAGAACTGAGCGACTGCTGCAGGGACGAGGTTGCCACAGGATCCGCTTTTAACGCCGAGACAACATCCACCCAATCGAGGGCGTGAAGATGGTAGAAGTGCATTACATGATCGTGGACATATTGTGCCGAGATCATCAAATTACGGATTAGCTCCGCATTTTTCGGAATCGGGTAGTTGAGGGCACGCTCTACCGAACGGACCGAAGCGATACCGTGAACCAGTGTGCAGACACCACAGATACGCTGCGCAAAGGCCCAAGCGTCCCGTGGGTCCCGACCGCGAAGGATGATCTCAATCCCCCTGACCATGGTGCCACTGCTCGAAGCCGTCGTAATGATCCCGTTGTCATCGGTCTCAGCTTCAATACGAAGATGCCCCTCTATCCGGGTCACCGGATCCACCACTACGCGCTGACTCATATCGTGAGACTCCCTTCAGGCAAATTTTCAATAATTCGGTACTGCTGTTCACTCTCATCGTGAAGATCACTCTCCTCATGCTGAATCGAGGCACAGGTACGGGCCATCCTGCAGTTCATTGCCGTCTGCCATAAACCGTTTCCTCTGCCCTCTATCCCTTCGAGCAGAGACTGCAGTGCTCGGGCAACATAGTAGGCAGACTGACTACTCCAGTCACACACCCCACCACAGCGAGCGTGGTATTCAATCACCAAGGTTCTCACCCTGCTCTGGAGCGATTGAACCCCCTCCTCCTCTCTGTTCCCATCGGCCAGCATTGAGAGCAGATGGCTCACCCGTTCATCTCTACAGAGTCCCTCAACCCGTTGGATAAACGCCACCCCTGCTCCAATCTTGGCCGGAGGTGTGAGCCGCTTTAGGGCCAACCTGAAGTCACCATCATTCTCAATGTGGGTACTCATCCCCTCTCTCCTTTCTCTCTCTGCGGCAGATGTTCTGCCAGCAGTTCGGTCAGACCTAAAACCGGTAGATCCATCTCGTTCTCTTCCAACCCCTCTTCCAGCTGAATACGACAGTTGGCACAGGCGGTCACCACAGCATCGACCCCCAGCTCGGAGATCTGGCGTTTTTTCCGCTGGAAGGCCTGCATCTTCAGCTCCGCTGCAGACTCATTGGCACCGACACCCCCCCCGGCACCGCAACACCAGTTCATCTTGCCGTGATCCCCCATCTCCACAAAGTTGTCGGCAACCATCCTGAGCAGATTCCGTGGCGGATCGATCACCCCTCCTCTGCGTACCAGCTGGCATGGGTCGTGAAAGGTGAGACGCTGCGACTCACTCCCCTCCAGCTGTAACACCCCCTGTAGTCTGAACTGTTCCAGCACCTCTAGAATGTGCAGCACTTCAAAGGGGTAGGGACGGCCGATAAGGTTGGGACCATCCCAACGAATTGCGGTATAGGCGTGACCACACTCGGGACTGATCACCGTCTTGACCCGAAGCTTTTCGGCAGCATCCACCACCCGTTTCACCAGCGTTCGTGCAATATCAGAGACCCCAATCTGAATCCCGGTATTGGTCGCTTCAAACGCCTCTGAACTGAGTGTCCAGCTCTTTCCCGCCTGTTTCATAATGCGGGCCACCGCCTCGAGATACTCCGGGTAGTTCATGATCTCCATCGAAGAGAGAAGGAGCATATACTCTGCCCCCTCACGGTCAAACGGGATCTCCAGACCACTATCTTTCTCTACATGTGCCGCCTGAGCCTTAAGGGCAGGAAGCCTCACCCCCATAGGGCTTCCGATCTTCACCGCACGACCCGCTGCCGCGATCAGATCCTCGGGGGCGTAACCGGCGGCAGCCATCCCTTCACGAATCTTGCGAATCATGGCGGTAAGATCATTCCCAACCGGACAGACCATTGAGCAGCGACCACAGAGTGTACAGCTGTTGTAAATTAACTCCTGCCACTCTGCCAGCTCAGCGTCGTCCACCGCAGTGGTAAGACCGAGGTACGAGGCGATCTTTCCGCCCAGGGTATAGTGCTGGTTCCAGTAGCGCTGTAGCGGCTTCAACTTGTAGATGGGGGTGTAGCGAGGATCCCCGGTTTCGGTATAGAAAAGGCAGGCATCGGCACAGAGTCCGCAGTGAACACAGCTGGAGAAGAAGCTGGCGACAGATGCGTCTATCACCTCATCAAAGGCCTGAAGGCCCCGCTTCAGTGAGGCGCTCATGAGGTCACCCCCTTATGCCCGAACTGCTCGCCGGTGAACCAGCGAGAACTGAAGGTGGTCAAGGCATGGATCAGTTTACTAAAGGGGAACACCACCATCAGCAGCTCCACACTCAGAATGTGAAGCGCCAGCAGCAGGGAGTAGTCGAAAAAGAGATGGTGATAGGTGCAGTAACCGGTAAGGAGAGGGAGAAAGGTGACTGTCCACGCCAGATAATCGCCAGCAGTGCTGAGGAGCCTTTTGACCGGGTGGGTGAGGCGATCAAAGAGAAGCAGCCCCATGGCGACCATGGTCAGCACAGTCACCAGATCGATAATCGTTGTCGGCAGCCCCCCCCAGGTAAAGGGAAGCACCCCTCTCCACACCTCGATATGGGGTACAAGAAAGAAGATGATAATCAGCAGACCGAGATGAAAGATATACCCGGCAACATAGGTGATGACATTGGTCGTTGCTAGCAGCGGAAAGCTGAAGAAGCGACTCACGATCGTTCTCCAGCCAGACCCCTTCCCCTCACGCGGCAGAGAGAGATCCCTTTTTCGTCCCAAGGTGGCGATCTCTATCAATCTGAGGGTGATCCCACCAAACATGATGAGCAGTGCCCACTCAAATCCGGGACCTCGTGCCCAAGCCAATAGCGCTTCTACTTCCATTCTCTATCTCCTCTTCAGTATGGCAATGCTTCCAGTGCTCGCTATACCCAAGACAGTTGGAAACAGTGGGTTTCAGGGAGTCGAGAAGAGTGGCTATTCAAGGTATGAAGTCGCATCAATAGTCAGTCTATTCAAAGTCTTCATAGCACAGAAGAGTCGCGCTTATCGGCTTTCTGGAACCAGCGTTTTCAGGTGTCTTGGGTATATCCTTCACCCTCGTTCCAGATCATCCAGCTTAACCTCTTGATGCCCCGTGCGTGCACCGTTTCGTTGGTGCAGGTTCTGCCAAGCAGAGAGCGCCCCGGCAGCAACACCAACGCCAACACCGGCACGAGTGGCGGTGGTGGCCGCAGCAGTCGGCATAGAGAGCGCCTCATAGAAGCTCCCCGCATCCCAGAATCCAGGCTCAGAGCAGCCGATACAGCCATGCCCCGACTGGATGGGGAAGCTGGTTCCTCCATTCCATTTCAGTGTGGCACAACTGTTGTAAGTGGTGGGACCACGACACCCCAGCTTGTAAAGACACCAGCCGAGGCGAGCACCCTCATCATCAAAGGTATCTGCAAATTTACCCTGATCGTAGTAGGTACGGCGATAACAGCGATCGTGGATCGTATCCCCGTAAAACGAGAGTGGTCTGTGCAACGCGTCCAGTTGCGGTATGGTGCCGAAGGTCAGGTAATGGGCGATCACCCCGGTAATCACCGCAGGGATAGGAGGACAGCCCGGTATATTAATTAACGGACGCCGTTGGATCGCCCCCCGTTGCATCAGATCGTTGACACTCATCGCCCCAGTGGGGTTGGGGCTGGCCATCGGCAGACCACCAAAACTGGAACAGGTCCCGATGGCAATCACCGCTGCCGCACCCTCCACCCCCTGGCGTAACATCTCCAGATTACTCACCCCGGCAATCGTCGAGTAGATCCCTTCATCACCATAAGGGATAGAGCCATCGACCAGAAGCAGGTACTCTCCGGCGTATCTAGCCATCGCCTCCTCTCTCGCCCGCTCTGCCGCCTCTCCCGAAGCGGCCTGAAGGGTGTGATGATAATCGAGGGAGATGGCATCAAAGATCAGACTCTCTACCGTCGGCAGGTGGGAGCGGGTCAGTGATTCAGTGCATCCGGTACACTCCTGAAAGGAGAGCCAGATCACTGAAGGTCGGGTAGCACTACCAAGAGCAGCAGCAATAGCGGGGGCCATCGTTGGCGGCAGCGCCATCATCGAAGCAGTAGCGGTACAGAACTTGAGAAAACCGCGGCGACTGATCCCCTGTCGGCGCAACCGCTGCAGAACCGTCTCCTCCCGTTGTGAAACTATCGCCCCGCTCTCCTTCTCCCTGTCACTCTTCATTTCACGCTACCTCCATTGATTATCCCATCAATCATCTGTTGCAACCGATCCTGACTCTCGCCCAGTTCATCCTCGACGCTCAGCAGAATCTGAGGGATTGGTGCAATCTCCAACAGCTCTGCAACCACCACACCCTCTTCGTTATAGTGGGTCACCCACCACACCCCTGCCAGAGCGGTCTCCTCAACCCGTGATCGCCCCATCACCGTCAACTCTGCGCTCACCTCACCCTGACCAAGAAGGGTCAAAAGCGCTTCTCTCTGTGCAGGGGAGAGAGGAGATCTTCGTAGGTCAATCACCCCGTTCTCATCAGAGAGGGCGAGCTGCCGCAACAGTTGCGAGATCTCCTGCAGCAGAGCGACGATCCCCTGTTGCTCAAAAGGGGGTGACATCACCTCGGATCGGATAGGGATGGTGTCCAACCCCATCACTGTGACCAGCTACGACTCTGGCTAAGGGCCAGTTCGCACGCCAAGGGCAGAGCTGAAGCGACCACTGACGAGAGCTCCTCTCCCCAGTCAAAACTGTACGGCTCTATCCCCACCAGTGCCCGTTGTTGAGGTAACTCGTCGAGGAGACGGCTTGTCGCCAATAGATCCCGCAGGCCGATCTCGTGGACTGAAGTGTGATCCCTCCGACCGACAAACCGATCCATCTCTTCACCTTCAAGCAGCTGCACGTCCCCCGCTTGCCCGCCGAGTCGGGCGGCATCAATTACCACCAGCCCCTCTGCAGCGGCCATCTCTGCGGCGAGGGTAAAACCAAGTGTCCCCCCATCCACGAGGTGAATATTCTCCTCTAAAAAGGGAACATTCTGTTGCAGGTAACGCACCGCATGAACGCCCACCCCCTCATCACCAAGAAGGAGATTACCAACACCTAGGATGAGCACGGTCATAGTGGAGACGCCTTGATTGACGATCAGTTAAACGATCAGAGTGTAGCCTACGATCTAGTTTCGTCAAGTTGGTGGGGGGTGTCAATCGGTTTGTGCTCTTTTCTGTTCAGCTGTTCAGGCACTACTTACTCCTTCAAAGTAACCGTTTAGTCCCCCTTCCTTAAATCCCCCTCTCCCACTGGGAGAGGGCCTGGGGTGAGGGCTAAAACAGTCTAGGGGAGTAAATGGTTACCCTTCAAACAATCTATCTGATTCAGCTATCTGTAAATATCAATTTAAGAAGTGATATCATCTCTACCTCACTGAATGAGAGGAGTTGACAATAAAATGGGTGACCTTCA
>JADFYS010000219.1 GCA_015232955.1 Gammaproteobacteria bacterium | reverse complement strand
GGCCACGGGAGCACTTTTAGCTTTTCAGCCACCTTCAAATGTGTTGATGAGCCGAAAACGTCACAGGTCGATCATAAGGTAGATCTGGAGGGATTAAAAATCCTTCTGGTTGACGATATCCCCAACGCACGTCAGATTCTAAGATCGATTTTGACCTCCTTCTCAATCCGAGTGACCTGCGCAGATTCAGGGCCTTCAGCTCTTTCCCTATTGCAGCAGGCTCCAGATGACGATCCCTTTCGGCTGGTTCTGATGGATTGGAAAATGCCGGTGATGGACGGCTTAGAGGCATCCCAGCGTATTATGGCAATGGAGGATCGACCCCATACACCCATTATCATGATGATCACGGCCTTCGGTCAGGAAGAGATCATCCCATTGATTGAGAAAATCGGAGTGAATGAGATTCTCGTCAAACCTATCATACCTTCAACCTTGCTAGATTCCATTACGAGAGCGTTCGCAACAAAGCGGGATGAGGTCACCAGAAGCACTATTTATGACGAGGCAGACCGCTGGAAGATCCAAACTTTGGAAACCATTCAGGGAGCTCATGTTCTTGTCGTTGATGATAATGCGATCAACCAACAGTTGGCCGAAGAGTTCCTTTCGCAGGCAGGGTTGAGGGTATCCATTGCCAACAATGGGCAGGAGGCTGTCGAGAGCGTAATGAGGGAATCCTTTGACGCTGTTCTGATGGATATTCAAATGCCGGGAATGGATGGATATCAAGCCACCAGAATGATCCGTCTATTGGACAATTGTGGAAAGATCCCAATTATCGCCATGACCGCCAATGCTATGTCCGGCGACCGTGAGAAATGCCTTGCAGCGGATATGAATGATCATGTTGCCAAACCCATTGAGCCGGAAACACTGTTCCGGACCTTGGTCCGATGGATTCCCCCCACAAAGGGCAAAAAGCTGACTCTTACGATCCAGGAAGGTGTCGACGATGAAACCGGGTTACCTACCAAGCTTCCTGGCATAGAATTGAACTTAGCTTTGCGAGGGACTGGGGGAAAGGTTGGTCTGCTGCGCAAAATCTTGAAGAGGTTTCGCTTGGATCATGGAACGGATGTGCAATCGATTCGGGATGCTTTGAGCACTGGTGATGAGCAAACAGCCCAGCGTATTGCCCACACGTTAAAAGGATTGTCTGAAAGCATTGGGGCCACGGTTCTGCATAGAGCAGTACGGACAGTTGAGACAGTCATCAAGGAAGGAAATAGCCCAGATTCGGATTCGCTCGACCAAATGGAAAAGTACCTACTCCAAGTGATTCAAGGGTTGGATACACTTTTCGAAATCCAGGTACCCGACGCCACTGAGAAAACTGTCAATCAGATTGATCTTGAGTCTGTCAAATCCCAGATGAGTGAGCTATCCGGTTTGCTGGAAGAGATGAATTACGAAGCCGAGGAGAAGGCGGAAACGCTAGCCAGATCGCTGGCAGGGACTTCACATGATGTAGTGGCCAATCGTTTGGTGGCGCAAGTCGGAGATACTGAATACCATGAGGCCGCTATAACTCTGCACCATTTGCAGGAAATCATAGAGAAAAAATTGGAGTCATAAATGAACCGCCCTGTGAAGCAGGAAACCATTCTGATCGTTGATGATGAAAAGATCAATCGTGATATTCTCGGGAATCTACTGAAGCACCGTTACAAAATTCTTGCCGTGAAAAACGGTGAACAGGCCTTGATAGCTGCCTCTCGTGAGAAAGGACGGCCAGATCTGGTGTTACTGGATATTTTGATGCCTGATATGGACGGCTATGAAGTTTGCCGGCGACTCAAGGCCTCTGCAGACACCAAGGATATCCCGGTCATCTTCATCTCAGCGATGTCCGAAGTGAGTGACGAGACCAAGGGGTTTGAATTGGGAGCAGTCGATTATATTGCAAAGCCAATTTCGCCGCCAATCCTAGAAGCAAGGATCAAGACCCACTTGCGATTAAAACGGAAAACAGACTTACTGGAAAAAATGCTTTCAATAGATGGTTTAACCGAGATTCCAAATCGCAAAGCTTTTGATGAAACACTTAATAAAGAATGGAGGCGTACGCAAAGATCCTCTTCTTCCATTGCAGTGATAATGATGGATGTGGATAAATTTAAGCAGTTTAATGATAATTATGGTCACAGTGCAGGAGATGATTGTTTGAAAATGGTTGCTAGTGCTCTATGTGGAGCAACTAACCGCCCCTCTGATTTTGTGGCTCGCTATGGCGGGGAAGAGTTTTGTGCTGTTCTTTCAGATATAGATCTTGAAGGAGCACTCAAGGTTGCGGAGGGGTTTAGGATTGCCGTAGCAAACATTGGAATTCCACATGACTTCTCTGGGGTTGCTCCGCATGTCACTATAAGCATTGGGGTTGCGGCATGCAAAGCAGTTCCCGGATCCTCTGGATTGAACCTTCAAAAGGCAGCCGATAGACAACTATATAATGCAAAGGAAACCGGAAGAAACAAGGTAAACGGTGTAGCATTGTCATAACGCGAATGGGGTAGGGTCTATAGCCGAGCCTCCTATTCAGACGAAGAGTTCGACGCCGAACCGCGAGCCGCCTCCCGATACCTCATGAGTCACCGCTACTGCGGGCGTGATTTCACCCCCGCTGAGCTGTTCTCATGCGTCGACTCATTGCCGAAGACCCCACGCGGAGTCGTGCTGAACTCTCGCGCCTGACCTGCGCCGCACTCGACTGGCGCAAACCCGATGGTGGATTGACGGAGATGTCGGTCCGGGTGGCGATGCTGCGGATCGGGAGGCGGATCTAAACAAAAGGACACCCACGTTGTTCTGGCACCCCCCGGTGTATCACGCGAATCGCTGATTCAAGAGGCAAAATTCATGCTCGCGCTTAAACTGTTTGAAGTTGGGCGACTCAGCTCCGGCGAGGCGGGTCAGCTCTGCGGTATGGGTCGGGTTGAATTTCTCTTTGCCGCCAGTCGCGCAGGTGAGCCTGTGGTTGATTTGGATGATGAAGAGTTAGCTGCAGAGTTTGATAAAGCCAGCACGATTACCCACAGAGGAGCAGAAAGCCATGCACATTGAAGCCGAACTAGATGATATTCATGCGCAACGACTACTGAATTTGCAGCAACAGCGCCAACAGCCCATCACCACTCTTGTTGCTGAACTGTTGGCACAACAAATTGATGCCCTACCCAACCTGGAACCTGTCCAGGCTAAATCGGTACTGGAGATTATGTAGGAGAATCAACTGCTCGGCTGTATGAAAGATGACTCCAATCTCGCCAGAGATTACAAGCAACACTTGGGTATAGGCATAACAAACCCAATTGTACGGCCCTACAACCTCTTCAAGGATCTCCAAGTACATTGACCTGTCGTGATCATCCTCGTATATCGCCTCACGGCAATCACCGCGTGAGGTGACATGGTAGAGCGCTCCTTCGATTTCGATGCGTACTGGACGGGGCATGCTCTCAAGCATAATCGAGTGAAGGCTTCGAATATAGACCTGACCCTGTTTTTGCTACCAGCCGAATACCGCTCGGCGTGAGGTACGCAAGCTGGAAACTGCCGAGCGCAATGAGCGGATTAAACAGCGGTTTCGGGAGTTACGGCGGCAATATCCCGGCAAGCCGGATAGCTGGGTTGCGGGGAGGATTGCCAGAGAGGGCGAGTTTGGGGAGTTAAGTGGTGAAACGGTGAGGAAGATTGTGCGGGGGTAACGCATTAACACAGTCCAACGCACAATGAGCGTTTTTGGCTACCGCCGAGGCGCATCTTCACCAATACAGACCGGCTTACCGTCACGCCAAATAACGATATAGTGGCCAAGCCGACGCTTTTTCTCTAACTCCTTGGCTACAGCATTTTTAAGTGCCTGCCAGATCACTTGAGTTTCGTGTGATGGAGTGGGTTGGGGTAAATCGTTCATCATTGAGCCTCACGGATTAGTGCGGTGTAATAGATTTCATGGATGATAGTAGAATTGTTGCCTTGTTGATCAAATACTAATACGGGTGCATCACCGTCGTTCATGAAGCAGATACAGCGATCAACCCGGTGACAGAAATCTTTAAACAGATGTTTTAAGCTGCGGGGGAATCGACGCTCAATATCTAGCAGCGGGATATTATGGCCTCCATGCGTATTCTGGGTGATCGTGAACACCCATTCTGATTCATCGTGAACACCTATTACAGGCGAACGTGAACACTGATT
>JADFYS010000218.1 GCA_015232955.1 Gammaproteobacteria bacterium | reverse complement strand
TACACCATCTGCCCCGACAGTGCCATTCCGGGGCTGGTCAACTCCATCTCCGAGATATTTGAGACCACTGTTCTCCGGATTGAAAAACAGGGTCAACCGACCCGTCACCTTCGTCGCGCCCTGAGAGGGGTCGAGAAAAAGTTACGCACCGCCCTCAATGGTCATGATGACCACGCCCCCATCGCGATGCTGCTGCCGGAGGCGATTAACGAGACCCTGGCCGAATCGGAACTGGAGGAGCATGATCGCAACCTTCTCGCCTCTGAGTTTGACCTGTTTGAGGGGGCGATGGAGGGGTTCCAGTTCGCCTCCACCAAGCCGTTCTTCCTCAACCGCGAAAAGAAGAGCAGCGGCAGTGGTGGTCTCTTCTCCATCACCGTCAACCCCTACACCTGTAAAGGGTGTATGGAGTGTGTCGATGTCTGTGAAGACGACGCCCTTCGCCCCCAGCCCCAGACCACGGCATCGGTAGAGCGGCTACGCCGCGACTGGGCCTACTGGCTCGATCTACCGACGACCGCCCCCGACTATATCCGCATCGATGATCTCGATGAGAAGATCGGTGCCCTCGAGACGCTGCTCCTCTCAAAGGAGAACTACGGCTCGATGGTCTGTGGGGATGGCGCCTGCATCGGTTGTGGTGAAAAAAGTATCGTCCATATCTTTACCGGTACCGTCACCGCCCTGATGCAGCCACGGGTCAAACAGCATCTGGCCCATATCGATCATCTGATCCAGTCATTAGAGCGCCATATCCGCAGCCGTCTGGTGGACAGCATGGATCTCGGCAGTGCCGACACCATTCACGCCATCATCGAGCAGCATCAGGAGATCGACCTCACCCTCTCCCGCCTCACTGCAGGGCTGGATGGTCATCAACACGCCACCCCTATCGACAGCGAGTGGCTGCAGCGAGTCACCCTCCTTCTCGAAAAACTGCGTCACCTCAAGTGGCAGTACACCAGTGCCACCACCCAGAACGGTCGCGCAAACATGGGGATGGTAAACGCCACCGACTGCACCTCGGTCTGGGGTTCCTCCTTCCCCTTCGCCCCCTACCCTTTCCCCTGGTCGAGCAACCTCTTTCAGGATTCACCATCGATGGCGATGGGGCTGTTTGAGGGGCACATGACAAAGATGGCAGAGGGGTTTAAGGCGATACGCCAGGCGGAGCTGGAGATTCTGGGTAACTACCAGCCCGAGGTGCATGACCCCATCTTTACCCACTTCAACTGGGAGCAGTTTAGCGAAGAGGAGTTCCGGCTCTGCCCGCCGGTGGTCTCGGTGGGTGGGGACGGTGCAATGTATGACATCGGCTTCCAGAATCTGTCACGAATGATGATGTCAGGGATGCCGATTAAGGTGCTGATCCTCGATACCCAGGTCTACTCCAACACCGGAGGTCAGGCGTGCACCTCCTCCTACATCGGTCAGGTGGCCGATATGACCCCCTTCGGCAAGACCTCGGCCGGTAAAAAGGAGATCCGCAAGGAGATGTCGATCATCGCCATGGCCCACCGCACCTCCTATGTCCTGCAGGGGGCGATCTCCAACCTCACCCATCTGATTGAAGGGTATGTCGATGGCCTCAACAGCCGTCGTCCCGCCATCTTCAACATCTACGCCGTCTGCCAACCGGAGCATGGAGTTGGCGATGACGCCTCCCACCGCCAGAGTAAGATGGCGGTGGAGTCGAGGGCGTACCCCCTGTTTAGCTACAACCCCGATCTTGGAACCACCTTTGCCGACTGCTGTACGCTCCACGGTAATCCGGCGCTGGAGGCCGACTGGCCGAGCTACCACCTCCCCTATATTGATGAAAAGGGGAAGGAGCAGAGCATGAAACTCCCCTTCACCTTTGCCGATTTTGCGCTGACCGAGGGGCGCTTCCGCAAACAGTTCCGCAAGGCACCGCCCGAGACCTGGAACGATGAGATGGTGCCGGTCGCCGACTTTATCGAGATGGATGAGGCGCAGCGCGAGGGTCAACTCCCCTATGTCTGGGGGGTGGATAGCAAGAATCGTCTCACCCGGGTGGTAGTCAGTCGCGAACTGATCCTCTCTACCCTCGAACGGCGCGACTTCTGGCGTCAGCTAAAGTCCCTGGTCGGGGTTGAGCAGGCGCTCAACGCCAACCGTATTATCGAGCAGACACGGGTGGAGATGGCCCAGAACCTCAGCCGCTCCCTGCTCCAGCTCGCGGGCGGTGGTTCTGCGGCATCACTCGCCGCACTCTCACCCGCAGAGGGGAGCGGTAAAACGGCAACAGAGAGCAACTCTGCCGCAAGTGGGGACTATGAGCCGGTCTGGGTCGAGACCCCGGAGTGTACCGCCTGTGATGAGTGTGTCGAGATCAACCCTGCCATCTTCGCCTACAACAGCGACAAAAAGGCGGTAATTGTCGACCCTCGTGGCGGCCCCTTTGTCGATATTGTCAAGGCTGCGGAGAAGTGTACCGCCGTGGTGATCCACCCCGGAACCCCGGTCAACCCCAATGAGGCCAATCTCGACAAGCTGATCCAGCGGGCAGCAAAGTACCAGTAAGGGGCGCGAAGATGTTACGCAGCTTATGGCATAAGACCTTTCCCCACGGCATCCACCCCCGGCAGGAGAAAGAGCAGACGCAGGCGCTACCGATTCGCCGTCTCCCGTTCTCGCCGCGAATCATCGTCCCCCTCTCCCAACATCTGGGGGTGCCCGCCATCCCGCTGGTGCACAAAGGGCAAGAGGTGGTGCGGGGAGAGCCTATCGCCGTTGCCGACGGCTTTATGTCGGTACCGATGCACGCCCCGGTCACCGGCGTGGTGGAGGGGATCGAGTTGACCCCCACCAGTCGCGGCCCCAAGAGCGAGGCGATCATCCTCAAAACCCACCACGCGGCAAGCCAGCAGGTGATGTATGAGGGGGATTACAGTTGGGAGAGCGCCACCCCCGAAGAGCTGATCCATCAGATACAGGAGAGCGGTCTCGTCGGGCTGGGGGGGGCCGGCTTTCCGAGCCATGTCAAACTGCAGGTTCCTGAAGACCACCGTATCGACACCTTTATTGTCAACGGCTGTGAATGTGAACCCTATCTCACCACCGATCACCGCCTGATGCTGGAGAAGAGCGACGCCCTTCTCCTCGGTATCCGCATCGCCCTCAGAATCAGCGGTGCAGATGAGGCGGTGATCGGTATCGAGGATAACAAGATGGATGCGGTGGAGGCGATCCGCACCCGGATCCGTCCCGAAGATCCGATTCGAGTGGAGGTGGTGCGTACCAAATACCCTCAGGGGGCGGAGAAGCTACTCATCAAGGCGCTCACCGGGCGTGAGGTTCCGGCAGGTGGATTTCCATTTGAGGTGGGGATTGTGGTCAATAATGTCGCAACCCTCGCCCTCCTTGGGGAGCTGCTGCCGAAGCGGCGGGGGCTGATTGAACGGATCATCACCATTGCCGGCCCCGGGATCACCAAACCGGGGAACTATCTCGTCCCCCTCGGCACCCCGATCCGTTTTCTGCTGGAGCGGGTGGGATACTTCGGTGAGGCCAACCGCCTCATCCTCGGTGGGCCGATGATGGGGAGCACCGTCGCCTCACTCGATGTCCCGATCACCAAGCCCACTTCCGCCATTCTCGCCTTTGACCAGGGGAGTACCCGAGGTGAGGGGGAGGAGATCTCCCCCTGTATCCACTGCGGTCGCTGCCTTGACGCCTGTCCTGTCCACCTCAATCCATCCATGCTCGGCCGCCTCGCGGCAAAAAGGCAGTATGCGACGATGGAGGAGCGATTTAACCTCCGGGAGTGCTTTGAGTGCGGCAGCTGCAGCTTTGTCTGCCCGTCACACATCCCGCTGGTGCAGTATTTCCGGATCGCAAAGTCGATCCAACGCGAGAAGGCGGCGTGACGCCAGCGTCGGCAACCCTAATCTAAGGAGTACACCACACCATGAGTAGTAAGCCGCCACTGGTGGAGATCCGAACTTCCCCCCATATCCATCAGGGGGCGGGGGTAGAGCAGATTATGATCAATGTGGTCTACGCCCTGCTGCCACTGACCGCCTTCTCCATCTTTCAGTACGGGATTAGCGTCCTTGCCCTGACGATTACGGTAGTGCTCACCGTCCTCGGGACAGAACGGCTCTTCGCCCGGCTCTCTGCAAAAAAGGATACCCTCGGCGACTATAGCGCCACCATTACCGCCCTCCTTCTCGCCCTCACCC
>JADFYS010000217.1 GCA_015232955.1 Gammaproteobacteria bacterium | reverse complement strand
ATTGCGCGTCGTTGTGCCTTGCACTGCACCGCCACAAACGCACCCTTCACGGTGTCCAACTGCGGATTTTAGGATGATCCATTTTGATACGGTCAGCAAATATTTTCGTAACCATCAGGTGCTGGTCGATATTGAACTGCAATTATCCGTTGGTGACCGTATTGCCCTTGTTGGTTCCAATGGTGCCGGCAAGACAACGCTTATTCGCTTTCTTCTCGGGCAGTATCGTGGCGAAGGGACCGTAAGCGTTCATGGTATGCAGCCCCATCTCCAGCGACGGGCTGTACTTTCTCGTTTCGGTTTTGTACCGCAGTTACCACCTCCGCTTAAAATGCCGACGGGACATCTGCTTCAATACGCATCCAGACTCTATCGCTGTGCGATGACGCCAATAGAGGATGTGGCGGTGTCATTAGGCATCAATCTTGGACAGGTGCGTGGCAAGCCGTTTGATAAACTTTCCGGTGGACAGAAACAGAAAATACTCATCGCTATTGCCTTAGGCCACACTAGCGATCTGTTAATTATGGATGAGCCGGCGGCCAATCTTGACCCAACCGCGCGGGCGATCTTCTTTCAACTGTTGGAAGAGCGGCGAGACCGTTGCGCCATGCTGATTTCTAGCCACCGTCTGGATGAAGTAGCCCCGCTGGTAAACCGGGTGATCGAGATGGATAGAGGGCGTATCGTTCTGGACGATCATGTCGAGGATACCCTCTCGCAGCAGAGCCGGTGGCAGTGCCGATTACAACTGCTGCATACGGATGATGCCTTTGCCTCCGCTATTACGGCTTGGAGTTTTCGTGCCGAGGGTGATGGGCGTACCTGGAAAGGGGTGGTTACCGGTGCCGATCGCCTCCGTTTTTTTGGCCTACTATCTCGTTATTCCGCACTACTGCAGTGGTGTAATCTACAAGAGTTGGAGAAACAGCCCTAATGTCAATTATTAAATCTCTGTTTGCCCTGCTGTTGTCACTACTGTTGTTTGGTTGCAACCAGCAGACCAGCGGGGCGGTCGATGTGCACTGGGATCGTGATAGTTGTGAGCGTTGTCGTATGCTGCTAAGTGATCGCTACTTCTCCGCCCAAGTGCGCTACAGCGATGCGCAGCAACGGTCGCAGGTCAAGCTATTTGATGATATCGGTTGTGCGGTGATCTGGTTGAAGGATAAGCCTTGGAGTGATGCTAGCAATACCGAGATTTGGGTCACCGAGGAGGGGAGTGGCCGCTGGCTTAATGCACATCGTGCTTACTATCGTCAAGGGGCCAGAAGCCCAATGGGGTACGGTTTGGCTGCAGTAACCACAGCCACAACGGATACTCTGGATTATCACGCTGCGGTAGCGCACATATTTTCGCGAGAAGCAGAGTATGCTAACCACAGTACCCACGCGGTAGGGATGAAATAGTGAACGATCTCCTCCTTACCGCTTGGAGTGATTTGCAGGAGTCGCTGCGCAGCCGTTGGTTTTTGGTCTATAGCTTGGTATTTGGTGGCATGGTGCTATTGCTGCTTCTGTTTGGCCTGACTGAGTCCCGTATTATGGGCTATAGTGGCGTCACCCGCCTGCTGATCACTTATATTCAGTTAACCATGGCGATACTGCCAATTTTTATCCTGATTACAACAGTCCGTTCGGTTGCGGGTGATCGCGAAGCGGGTGTGCTGGAGTATCTACTCTCCCTGCCGATCTCTCTTGCAGCCTGGTACTGGGGTAAACTTTTGGGCCGTTTTACAGTAGTCTTTGTTCCGGTATTTCTCGCCCTATCTGGGGCGGTCCTCTGGGGCGTCTACAAAGGCTCTCCAGTCCCTTGGGCTATTTTTGGGTATTATGTTGCGCTTATCGTCTCTCTTAGTGGATGCTTTCTCGGTATAGCGATGTTGATCTCCACCTTAGCCCGCTCTGCTGATATGGCACAGGGTATCGCATTTATCGTTTGGCTCCTGCTGCTCCTCTTTCTGGATCTTATCTTGCTTGGTGTGATGATTCGCGAGGCGGTACCGAGTGAGACTATTGTTCTCCTTGCCCTTGTCAATCCACTACAGCTATTTCGAACCGCAGCAATGTTGCTCTTCGACACCCAACTGGTGCTATTGGGAACAACTGCCTACACCATCCTCGATATTTTTGGTCGGCAACTCTTTCTCTTCTGGGCACTGTTCTACCCGCTACTACTGGGGAGCGGCTGCGCAATGCTCGGATTTCTCCGCTTCCGCAGAGGTGATCTGTTGTAGACATATCCCTTCCGCGTTCTATGGAATGGGGCAGCTATTCACTACTTAAGATCGAAGCCTAATGAGCGTCATGAGATCACGATTACGGATCATCGGCAATAGAGAGGAAGGCAAACAGATTGTGTAACTCGTTGTCGCTAAATTCATTCAACAGACGATCGGTTGGGTCTTCAGGGTCGTGAATGCGAACGCCTTTGCGATATTTCTCCACCTGTCGTTGCAGATAGTTGCTGTACTGGCCGGTCAGAAGAGGCACCCCATAGCGATGATTACCGGCACCGTCGCGGCCATGACAACTTTGGCACTCTTTGCGATAGAGATCCTCACCCGCTTTGAAGTCCCCCTCTATCCGGGGGATATTCAGGAGCTTTCGGGTCATTTCAAGGCGTGCGAGAGCATCGAATTCCGCCCCCTGCTTCAATGGTGGGAGCCGTGTCGGTAGCGTGATGCGACTCAAGTATGCGGCAATATCGATAATATCCTGATCAGGCATCTGACGCTCATCAACATACTCAAGCATGGCCATATTAGGGCGTTTGCGGTCACGGAAGAGGTGCATTTGGGCAATAATAAATGACTCAGGTTGTCCGGCGAGACGAGGATACTCTCCCTCTGAACCACCCTGCCCATACTCTCCGTGGCAGCCTGCACATAGCTCGTTAATATCGGCGCCGTTGTCAAGATCGGCAGTTACCTCTACACCAGCGGCAGTCAACCCGACCAGATTGGGTGATAACAAGAACAGAAACAGGAGAAGATGATGCATCATGGAAAACAGCGTGAAAGCGTTATGGTTACAGGAAGAGTGATTATGCCATTGATACTGGGGGCAGGAATTGTTCTTGCTCAATTTTTTCTTGCTGGCTCTGTATTTGCTGCAGACAGAGATAGTCCGCAACTGGCGATTATTAAATATTTAGGAGCGCTGAATGGTGTTGCCATGCAGTGTGGGCAGTTGGCACAGATACAGCGGATAAAACGGGCGTTGGTATGGCGTCTGCCAAAGCAGCGTGCACTGGGGGCACTGTACGACGCCGAGAGTCAACGATCTTTTCTCGCCTTTGCCAGTCAAAAGGAGCGATGCCCAGATGAGACCGATTTTGCCACTAGTGTCGCCATCGGATTGCAGCAATTAACGGAACAGTTTCCACAGGAGAGTGAGCAGTGAGAGATCTAAGAGTACTGCGGTTATGCTGGTTGCCCCTTATTCTGATCTTAGCGCCGGGGGTGATGGCAGAGGGCTTACGAGTGGCCGTCACCATTCGGCCGCTGCACTCCATATTGAGTGGATTGCTCGCTGGTGGCGAGGCACCCCAACTCCTCTACCCTACTCGTAGTGCTCTGCAACATCCAATTGATGAGCCGGCGTGGGATCGTCTGCAAAAGGCAGACTTACTCTTCTGGGTCGGTCCAGAACTGGAAGTGAATCTAGCTACCCGTCTGACGGAGATGCCATCCACACTACAGACTGTTGCAATGCTTGACAACAGCAACATTAAGGTACTGCCGGCGGCAGATGGGATGCGCGATCCCTACTTCTGGCTTGATAGCCGTAACATGCTCATACTGCTGGATGACCTGACCAGACTGCTCATTGAACGGGATCCTGTGCGCACACACCTCTATGTTCGAAATCGGCAGCGTCTGCTGCAAGAGGTGGCGCAGATGGATCGGCAGATGGAGTATGGCTACCGTTCACTACAGGGTAGCAGTAGCTACCTGTTTCACGCGACGCAACACTATTTTGCTCAAGCCTATGCGCTCAATATTGCAGCGGCTGTCGATACTGCTCCTACCTCTCCGTATAGTACCGAAATGCTGCTGGCAGCAAGAAGAGATCTACAGTTGCTGGATATCGACTGCATCATTACCGAGCAAGAGTATCCACAACAGGGTTTGATGCCAATGCCATTAAGTTAGCATGAACGCTTGTACGCCGAGTGAAATCCCGGCACGCTGGTCCCCGGATTTTTCCG
>JADFYS010000216.1 GCA_015232955.1 Gammaproteobacteria bacterium | reverse complement strand
AATGCGTGGTGTATGGCCGGGGGGAAGATGGCCCTCTACACCGGTCTGGTTGATCAGGTGAAACCGAGTGATGATGAGCTGGCGCAGGTGATGGGACATGAGGTGAGCCACGCCCTGTCGAACCATACCGCCGAGAAGATGTCGGTGGCGATGGCGACCCAGATC
The DNA here is from genome assembly GCA_015232955.1 of Gammaproteobacteria bacterium. Taxonomy (GTDB): domain Bacteria; phylum Pseudomonadota; class Gammaproteobacteria; order Thiohalomonadales; family Thiohalomonadaceae; genus JADFYS01. The sequence continues at coordinate 4,061 of JADFYS010000216.1, read as the reverse complement.
GGGATGGTGGGGCTGGCGGTTGCGGTGGCGGGGAAAAACAGCAGTGATGCCATCCTCGCCGGGGCAACCCTCGCCGCCGCCGCCGCGATCACCCTCCCCAACAGCCGTTCAGCGGAGGTTGAAGCGGACGAACTGGGGATCAAGATCGCGGCGATGGCCGGTTATAACCCCGATGCTGCAGCCACACTGTGGCAGAAGATGTCGCAGGCGGGAGGAGGAGGCACCCCGGAGTTTCTAAGCACCCACCCCTCTCCCGACAACCGCATTAAGACCCTGAGTCAACTCGCCCCGAAGATGCGACAGTACTACCGCCCTGGTGAGCGGCATCCGATCTACCCGTTCTGAGGGGATGAGTTCGTTCGTTCAGAGGGTCTCAGAGGCGTAATCGGCAAGACGGGAGCGCTCGCCACGCATCAGGGTGATATGACCACTGTGTTCCCACCCCTGAAACCGCTCCACCACATAGGTGAGACCCGAGTTGGTCTCGGTGAGAAACGGGGTGTCGATCTGGGCGATATTGCCAAGGCAGACCACCTTGGTTCCCGGACCAGCACGGGTAATCAGGGTCTTCATCTGCTTTGAGGTGAGGTTCTGTGCCTCATCAATAATGATGAATTTATTGAGAAAGGTACGGCCACGCATAAAGTTGAGGGAGCGGATCTTAATCCGTTTGTGGAGGAGTTCGTTGGTCGCCGCCCGCTCCCACTCACTATCATTTTCGGACTGGGTCAACACCTCGAGATTGTCCATCAGCGCCCCCATCCACGGGGTCATCTTCTCCTCCTCGGTACCGGGAAGAAAGCCGATATCTTCCCCCACCGGCACCGTGACCCGGGTCATCACCACTTCGGTGTAGAGACTCTGCTCCAGTGTCTGCGCCAGTCCGGCGGCAAGGGTGAGAAGCGTCTTTCCGGTTCCCGCCTGCCCGACCAGGGTGACAAAGTCGATCTCGGGGTCAAGAAGAAGGTTGAGCGAGTAGTTCTGTTCGCGATTACGGGCGGTAATCCCCCAGACATTGTGGTGGGGGTTACTGTAGTCCCGAACCACCTCGATCGTCGCACGATCGCCCTCTATCTGCCGCACTATCGCCTCTAGCGGTGGCTCACCGGCGATGGAGATAAACTCATTCTTAAACCAGTGACTCACCGCCGGGCCTTCGATACGGTAGAAGGTGTGCCCCTCCTCCTGCCATGACTCCATAGACTTCTGATGCTGCTCCCAGAAGTCGGCACCGAGATCCTGCACCCCTTTATAGAGGAGATCGACATCATCCAGCACCTGATCATTACGATAATCTTCAGAGAGAAGTCCGATCACCGCCGCCTTAATCCGGATATTGGTATCCTTCGATACCAGAACCACCTCCTGCTGCGAAAAGATCTCTCCCAGCGCCTTAACCAGAATCAGGATCTCGTTATCTGCTTTGTGACCAGGAAGGGTCCCGGGAAGATCTGCGTCATAACTTTTGGTCTGAAAAAAGAGGGTCCCCGTCGGCAGAACCGTCCCATCCTCCTGCATCAGTTCGTGGTGTGAGATGGGGATTCCCGTCTGGATCTCGGCCGAGGTGCGACCGCCGATAATCTCATCCATAAAACGGCTCGCCTGACGCGCGTTTCGGGCAACTTCAGAGTGCCCCTTCTTGTTATTATCCAACTCTTCAATGACCACCATCGGCAGGAAAATATCGTGCTCCTGAAAGCGATAAAACGCGGTTGGATCATGCATTAAGACATTGGTATCAAGTACATAGAGTCGTTTATTTTTCACTGATATTCTCCTCAAAAGGGCACTGACCGCGTCGATGCAAAGGGGATTGCGCCCACATTAAATGGCAGGGTTCTATTCTGTAATCGCGTTGGCTATAACGCCTCTACCGCCGCCAGCACCTCGTCGACATGCCCCTTCACCTTCACCTTACGCCACGCTTTCACCAGCTTGCCTGAACCGTCAAAGAGAAAGGTGCTACGCTCGATCCCCATCGAGACTTTGCCGTAGAGTTTCTTCTCCTTAATCACATCAAACGCCTTACAGAGCGTCTCCTCTCTGTCCGAAAGCAGATCAAAGGGGAAGGCCTGTTTCGCCTTAAAGTTCTCATGGGAGCGTATGCCGTCACGAGAGACACCGAGAATGAGACAGTTATGCTGAGAAAAGGCGGCGATGTGGTCCCTGAAATTCTGCCCCTCTGTGGTGCAACCCGATGTACTGTCTTTGGGGTAGAAGTAGAGCACCAGCGCCTGACCACCGAGTTGCGCGATATTGATCTCCTGCTCCCCGGTTGCCGGCAGGGTAATGGAAGGTGCAGAATCACCGATTGCTATAGTCACAAAAAAAACTCCTTGTAAGGTTAGAAAACGAGCACAGTGGCGGGCATTACCCCTTCATCGGCTCAAAAATGGCATCAAGATTGAGTGAGTCACAAAATTCGAGAAACTCGCTACGAAGCTGAACGATAGAGAAACTGGCAGTAATACTGACCGTCAGATTGGCCGAAAACATCAGGCTGCCTGTATGTGGCGCATGGTAACTGTCGGTCTCGAGGTTGTAGATGTTAATCTCTCTCTTCGCAAAGAAAGCGGCGAGTTGATTGACGATCCCGGGGTGATCAAGGGCAACCACATTGACGATATAGGGGAGTGCAGACTCCTTCTCCTCCTGCTCTTCGGTCCGTTTGGTCATCACCTGGAGCTTCGGGGTAAGCTTCGGGAGAATCTTTTCCAGTCTGGCGATGGTATCCCACCCCCCCTCAACCAGCAGGAGTGCCGCAAACTCTCCCCCCAAGACTGTCATCCGGCTATCGAGGATGTTACCTCCGGTCTCCTGAATCGGCCGGGTCAGTTCATCCACAATCCCCGGTCGATCGCTGCCAAGAGCGGAAATTACCAGAAACTGGCTCTTTTTTTTATCACTCATATCTTCTCTTCATCCCTCAATGAGTTAAAAACTGTGGTCTTCTCCCGCTGAAGCTCGGGATAGTGGCCGGTAATAGTGCAATTTTCGCTACTTTAACAGAGTTCGCTTGTCATCATCAAAGGCCAGAAGTACCATTACCGCAGTTTGTCGTTGAGCAGCCATGACTCCAGCCGGAATCGGCCTTAGCGACACCGTTATCAATTCACCCAAAAAATTCGGAGAAGAGAATGTTTCAGGGCAGTATGGTCGCCATAGTCACGCCGATGCTTGAAGACGGAAGTTACGACAGAGCGGCGATGGAGCGTCTGGTCGAACGCCATATCAACAGTGGGACGGATGCCATTGTGGTGGTTGGAACCACTGGAGAATCGGCAACCATCGACGAAAAAGAGCACTGCGCCATCATCCGTGACACCGTCGCCATGGTCGCCAACAAGATCCCGGTTATCGCCGGAACCGGCGCCAACTCCACTGCCGAGGCGATCCACCTCACCCACTGCGCGCGTGGGGCAAAGGCGGATGCCGCCCTTCTCGTCACCCCCTACTACAACAAGCCGACCCAGGAAGGACTTTACCTCCATTTTAAGAAAATTGCAGAAGAGGTTGATATTCCACAGATTCTATATAATGTTCCGGGACGAACTGCATGTGATATGAGCAATGACACTGTTGTCCGGCTGAGCACCCTGACCAATATCGTCGCCATCAAGGATGCGACCGGGAACATGGATCGCGGTGAAGAGCTCATCCAGCGCGTTGCCGGGGAGATGGATGTCCTCAGTGGTGACGATGGCACAACTCTGGAGCTGATCCGTCGCGGCGGCAAGGGCGGGATCTCGGTCACCGCCAATGTGATGCCCTCAGAGATGCATCAACTCTGCACCGCAGCACTTCAGGGTGACTTTGCCCTGGCAGAGGAGATCAATCAACGCCTTATCCCGCTCCATCAAAATCTGTTCCTCGAATCTAACCCGATTCCGGTCAAATGGGCGCTTCATGTGATGGGGCTTATCGGCCCCGGAATTCGCCTGCCGCTCACCCCCCTCGCCCCAGAGAAGAGAGAGACCCTGCGTCAGGCGATGGTCGCAGCGGGGGCGTTATGAAGAAACAGCTGATGCCGCTCATCCCCCTCATTCTGATGGTGGGGATTG
>JADFYS010000215.1 GCA_015232955.1 Gammaproteobacteria bacterium | reverse complement strand
CCTGCTTTTTTAACCCTCACCCCTACCCTCTCCCGCTGGGAGAGGGAGATCAGGTGATGGGGTCTGAACGGTTACTGCGAAGCAGGAGCCAGAGCCGGGAAGAGTCACGCTTGTCGGCTTTCTGGTACCATATCGCTTTTGCGATTCCACCTTGGGGAGAATAACCGTGAAAACTAGACAGACCCTTATTGCTGCAGCGGTGGCTCTTTGTACGAGCTACGGCTGTACCACATCAGGCATTGAGGCTCGGGGTGAGCCGGACGCTGGGATTAAAGAGCTGGTGATCCATAACGACTCTCTCGCCAATAGCGTCACCATTCAGGAGATGCGTAGTCGACGCAGTGGCCCTCTGCTTCAGGTTTCACTCCTTCTCGCCAATCTCAGCGATAGCGATCTATCGCTGCAATACCGCTTCAGCTGGGTTGACAGTGACAACTTTGCTCTGGAAGAGGAGAGCAACCACTGGATTCCCATCACCCTCCACGGTCGCGGCAGCAGAGCACTTCAAGGCGTTGCCCCTACCCCCAAAGCCACCTCTTACCGTCTTAATATCAGGGAGAACCCATGAAACAGTCGCTAATCCTCACTCTCATCACAATCTCCCTTCTTTTGGGCGGTGGGTGCAGCCAGAAAGTCCGCTATGACGATGCGGCAGAGGTGGAGACCACCAACGCCGATTTTGGCTCAACCGACCTACAGCAGATGGCAGAGAAGATGGTGGACTCACTCCTCACCTTTGCACCGATGGTCGAGATCACCCGCGACCACCGCCCAATCATCTTTATCGATACGGTCAAAAACAAGAGCAGTGAACATATCGATACCGAGGCGCTCACCGACACCATCTCAACCCGCCTCCTCCGCTCTGGGCAGTACCGCTTCGTCGATATGACCAAGGTCGCTACCGTTCGCCAGCAGCTGCAGTATCAACATCAGGGCGGGATGGTCAATGAGGCAACCGCGGTCAAGCTCGGTCGGCAGGTGGGTGCCGAATTTATGATGTACGGCAACCTTAGCAGCATTGTCAAAAAGGCCGACGGCGACAAGGATGTCTATTACAAACTGACCTTAAAGTTAATGAATCTGGAGTCTGGTCTGGTGGAGTGGCTCGATGAGAAGGAGATTCGTAAAAAGTCAAGTCGCGCCCTGTTTGGGTTATAGGGGTGAACCCACAGGATCAGTAACCGTTCAGACCCCCCTGCTTTTTTAACCCTCACCCCTACCCTCTCCCGCTGGGAGAGGGAGATCAGGTGATGGGGTCTGAACGGTTACTAGGATCAATGGTATTCATTTTCCCTTATTGAAAATCATCCTATTCGGCAAAGGTCCAGATCTTGTTAATTGCAAAATTCCAGAGCAATACCAAAACCGTGGCAATCACCTGCGCCAGCAGATAGTGGAGTCCTAGCTGGGTGTGCCCCAGTGCCATGACCGCACCGTTAACAAGGGCACCGGCGGCGGCCACCAGCAGAAATTTCGGTAGCGCCTTGCGGTGTTGCTGCCGACTATGGAAGGTAAAACGGTAGTTGAGGAGGTAGTTGATCACCGCCCCGACGCCAAAACCGAAACTGGTTGCCACCACCGGTGTTAGCGCCACCCACTGTACCAGAGCGATTAGGGTCAGGTAGTGTCCAGAGGTTCCGGCAACACCGACTAAGGCGAAGATTAGAAACTGGCGACCGACGGTCACGACAACGGTTGCCCCTTTAACTCAGAACACTCAGGCGAGGAGCGAGCGCAGCTCTTTCACCGCAACGGTGATCTTCTCCAGTTCGGCACTACCGCTCGCCTGAATCTCTTGTGTCAGCCTCTGGTAGCGTTCAAGACCGTAGTGGTGGTGCTGACACCAGCCGTTAAAGAGCTGTTCGGGATCACTCACCCGCATCCGCTCCTCGATCAGTTCGCTGAGAAGGGCACGGATATTTTTATGGAGGTCATCGCGTAGGGCGCTGCGGGCGAGTGAGGCCCAGAAACTGTTACGAGGGAGGGTGGTGATCTGTAGACGAAGGGCAGTGAGACTGATCTCATCATCGAGACTGTAATAGAGACGGGTCAAGGTTTCGGCAGAAAAACCACTCTTCTGCGCCACCGCAATGATATCGAGGCAGTTAAAACGGACCGTCGATTGAGCCACAGCATCGGCCAGTGTTGGCGAGATCCCCTCCGCCTGCCACGCCTCCGATTCGGTCCGAATCTGCTCACAGACCGCCTCTGGCAACAGCTCCGGTAGCGCCTGCTGGAGCTTGAGCAGCGGCTGACGGAAAAAGTTGAGGGTCTCCAGCGCCGCCTCACTCTGTCGTCGGTATCGCTGGAGCCAGAAGATAGATCGCTCAAGCAGGTGCGCCAGCCGTTGACGCAGTGCCTGTTGCAGCAACCACGCCACCTTACCGTCCAGCGCCTGCAGCTCCTGCCACAACGGTTCGGTAGCAAACAGCTCCGTCGCCAACTGGTAACTGGTGACGAGATCGACCACGCTACACCCCACCTCATCAAGCAGCCGGAACGGAAAGAGGATCCCGAGACGATCGACCACACTGTTCACCACCTCATTAATCACGATGTCACAACTGAGTCGATGGCTGGTGATCTGCCCCTCGTAACGGCGCTGCACTGCGGTGGGAAAATAGTGGAACAGTTGCTGGGCAAAGGTGCCACTACAGAGCTTCTCTTCGCGATGGAGCCACTGCTTGAGCAGCAGTTTAACCCGCGCCAGCAGCACCGAAATTTCGGGGCGATAGAGACCTAACCCCCCCGCCTTGCGCTCTTTTAGCTCCTCATTGCCGGGGAGGGCGTCCAGGGCGCGATCGAGCGCCCCCTCCTCTTCCAGGCGGTTGATCAGACGGCGGAGACTATCGATGGTTTCTCGGCTATCGGCCTCTATCGCACTGATAATCCCGTTCTGCTGGATGTTGTGCTGCAGCACCAGCTCTGCCACCTCGTCGGTCATCTCCTCCAGCAGCTGATTGCGCTGTTTGAGAGTCAGATCGCCATCACTCACCACCCGGTTGAGCAAGATCTTGAGATTCACCTCATGATCAGAGCTATCGACCCCGGCGGAGTTGTCGATGGAGTCGGTATTGATCGCCCCACCTTTGGCGGCATACTCGATCCGTCCGCGCTGGGTAAAGCCGAGATTGCCCCCCTCCCCCACCACCTTGCAGCGAAGGTCAGCCCCGTTGACCCGAACCGAGTCGTTGCTGCGGTCACCGACATCGCTATCGCTCTCCTGTTGCGCCTTGACATAGGTGCCGATCCCCCCGTTCCAGAGGAGATCTACCGGCGCCTGCAGCAGGAGGCGGATCAACTCATTGGGTTCAAGGTGGCTCTGGCGAATATCGAGCACCGCTGCCACCTCGGCCGAGATCGGGATCACTTTGGCATTGCGGAGAAAAACCCCGCCACCGCCTGAGATCAGCTTCGGATCGTAGTCGGCCCAACTCGATCGCGGTAGCCTGAATAGTCGCTCGCGTTCGCCATAGCTCACCTCGGGATCGGGATTGGGATCGAGGAAGATCTGCGAGTGGTTAAACGCCGCCACCAGACGGATCTGACGCGAGAGGAGCATGCCGTTGCCAAAGACATCCCCCGACATTCCCCCGATACCGACGACAGTGAAAGGGGTATTGACGATATCCTGCCCCAGCCGACGAAAGTGGTGCTGTACCGACTCCCACGCACCGCGGGCGGTGATCCCCATCTTTTTATGATCGTAACCGGCAGAACCGCCAGAGGCGAAGGCGTCGCCGAGCCAGAAGCGGTAGTCGATGGCGATCTCATTGGCGATATCGGAGAAGGCGGCCGTCCCCTTGTCCGCCGCCACCACCAGATAGGGATCATCATCGTCATAGCAGAGGGTCGACTTCGGTTTGAGGATCGTCTCTCCGTTCAGGTTGTCACTAATATCGAGCAGCGCCGAAATGAAGGTGCGGTAGCAGCGGATCACCTCCTGCTGCACCTCATCCCGTGCCATCTCCTCCTGCAACCGTTTTGCGACAAACCCCCCTTTCGAACCGGTAGGGACAATCACCGCATTTTTCGGGATCTGCGCCTTCATCAGCCCCAGCACCTCAGTACGATAGTCGTCACGGCGATCCGACCAGCGCAAGCCGCCGCGGGCGATATCTCCACCGCGAAGGTGGACCCCCTCCATCATCGGAGAGGTGACGAAGATCTCGTGTCGGGGACGGGGGAGTGGGAGGGCAGAGACCCGCTGCGGATCGATCTTGAAGCAGAGGTAACCTCTCGCCTCTCCC
>JADFYS010000214.1 GCA_015232955.1 Gammaproteobacteria bacterium | reverse complement strand
CCATTCTTGCCGCCTCTGTATCGGCGATTTATCAATGGAATATCAAACGGTTGCTAGCGTACTCCAGTGTTGCCCAAATAGGCTATATGGCCGTAGGTATCGGCTTGGGGACCACCTTGGGTGTAACAGCATCCATTGTTCACCTGTTTAACCATGCCCTTATGAAGGGGGCTCTGTTTATGGCGGTCGGTGCCCTCATCTACCGGGTTGGAGGTTGCTATATTGAGGATTATCGGGGGATCGCTCGGCGTATGCCCTGGACTAGTGCTGCCATCGTCCTTGGTGGACTGAGTCTTGTCGGTGTGCCCGGTACCGCAGGCTTTGTTAGCAAGTGGTACCTGGTTCTGGCGGCTATGGAGCAACAGGCCTGGTTTGTAGTCGCTGTTATTCTTATGGGTTCTCTTATTGCAGTGGTTTATGTCGGTAAAGTGATCGAGGCACTCTATTTCGGTTTTCAGAAAGAGGTTGATCCCTCTGTGAAGGAGGCGCCTCTGCTCCTCTTGTTACCAACCTGGACACTGGTATTGGCGAATCTTTACTTCGGACTGGATACAGATCTCTCTGTAGGGATGGCAGAGCGGGCGGTTCAGGCACTAGGAGTCATGGCAAAATGAGTGCCGAACAGATGATGCTCTTTACCTTGGTATTGCCTCTGTTGGGTGGTATCGGTGTGATGGTCTCGGGGCGATATCCTAATTTGCGTGAGAGCGTTACCCTGATAACGGCTGCGGTGACAGCAGTGCTGGTTGTGACTATCGCCAGCCGCTTTCTTAACGGAGAGGCCTTCCATCTCACATTTGGAGAGGTTGTTCCGGGTATCGCCATCGCTTTTGAGATCGAGGCCTCCGGGATGATATTTGCCTTGGTGGCAGGTCTATTGTGGATTGTGACTTCAATCTACGCTATCGGCTATATGCGTGGTCATAACGAGAAGAATCAGACCCGCTTCTTTACAGCCTTTGCAGTCGCCATCTCATGTGCCCTCGGTATTGCTTTTTCTGCCAACCTCTTCACGCTATTCCTCTTTTATGAGTTGCTGACACTCTCCACCTATCCACTGGTCGTTCATAGTGGTACTGATGAGGCGAGACGGGGAGGAAGGGTTTATCTGGGACTGCTGCTTGGCACTTCCATTGGACTTTTTCTACCAGCGATTATTATCACCTGGATGGTTACCGGTTCGGTTGAATTCGAGCAGGGGGGTATCCTCGAAGGTAAACTTGACCCCGCATGGGGCGGGCTGCTTTATGCGCTCTTTCTGTTTGGGATTGGTAAGGCGGCATTGATGCCTTTTCACCGCTGGTTACCTGCTGCGATGGTTGCACCCACGCCGGTGAGTGCCCTGTTACATGCTGTCGCAGTGGTAAAAGCTGGAGTGTTCACCCTGTTTAAGGTGACCTCACAGATCTTCGGAGGTGAGTACATCCTCAGTAACGACATCACGGGTGTTCTTGTCTGGGTGGCAGCAGCCACTATTCTGCTTGCTTCATTCGTCGCTATGACCAAGGATAACCTGAAAGCGAGGCTAGCCTACTCCACGGTCAGTCAACTGAGTTACATTGCCATGGGGTCTATGCTGGCGACCAAAAGTGCATTTATCGGTGCAACGATGCATATCGCCATGCACGCTTTCTCGAAGATTACCCTTTTCTTCGCCGCCGGTGCCATCTTCGTTGTCACTCACAAGAAGCTGGTCAGTGAGCTGGATGGCCTCGGTCGAGCCATGCCGATCACCTTTGGTGCCTTTCTTATCGGTACCCTGAGTATTATTGGTCTACCACCATTTGGTGGTCTCTGGAGTAAGTGGTATCTGGTTGGAGGAGTCGTAGAAACGGGGCAGCTTCTACTGCTCGGGGTGCTGATGACGAGTACCTTACTGAACATCATTTATCTATTGCCAATTCCCATACGCGCCTTCTTTTCTGCGCCAAAGGAGGGCATTCGCTACGAAGAGATAAAAGAGGCACCGATGACGATCCTGCTGGCGATGATAATCACCTCGCTTACCTGTATTCTGCTGTTCTTCTATCCGGATCCACTCCATCAGTTGGCATCTATCGCTGCGGGGAGGGGCTGATATGAACGAATCGTCTGATAAGAAGTATCTGTTCGATGACCCCAAGAATGTGGATCGCCTACTACGAATTTTTTATGCGATATGCATTCTCTTGGTTGTTGTTGATCTTTTCGTCCATCGACATATTGTCATGGCGTGGGAAAATCTGCCCGCTTTCTACGCATTGTACGGTTTTATCGCCTGTGTTCTGCTCGTCGTGCTTGCAAAACTAATGCGTAAGGTGGTGATGCGCGGAGAAGATTATTACGATGAATGAACTGCCCCCGTTCCTTATCTTTTTTCTGGCTGTGGTTCTTGTCGCAGGTACATCAGGATTAGTCCGCAATATTCTCCTTCTAGCCACACCTCTGATAGCAGCTCTGCATATCATGCTCCACATCAACGATGGAGCGTTGGCCACCTATCCGATCCTTGAATATTCACTCGTCTACCTTCGTGCGGACAAACTCAGTCTGCTGTTTGCCTATCTCTTCTGCCTCGCCAGTTTTATAGCGACCGTTTTTGCTCTGCATGTGAACGACCTGAAGCAGCAGGTCGCCGGACTGATATACGCCGGAAGTGCGCTGGGCGCAGTGTTCTCTGGCGACTTCTTCACCCTATTTGTCTTTTGGGAGCTGTTGGCCGTCAGCTCGGTGATATTCATCTGGTCGCGGGGTAGCGAACGGTCTCTTCGCGCTGGCATGCGCTATTTGGTGTTTCAGGTGCTCTCCGGGGTCTTGTTGCTGGCTGGCGCTCTGGTTTATTATCGATCGACCGGCTCTCTCGCCTTCGAACACATTGGCCTTGAAGGGGTAGCCGGCTGGCTAATACTCATCGCCTTTGGTATAAAGAGCGCGTTTCCTCTACTACACTCCTGGCTGACCGACGGTTATCCCGAGGCGACTCCTACCGGTACCGTGTTTCTATCCGCATTTACAACCAAGGTTGCCGTCTATGCACTGGCTCGCGGTTTTGCGGGTGAAGAGATCCTGGTCTATATTGGTGTCACAATGGCATGCTTCCCGATCTTCTATGCTGTTATCGAAAATGATCTGCGCAGGGTTCTCTCATATAGTCTCATCAACCAGGTAGGTTTTATGGTGACCGGGATTGGTATCGGCACCGCGCTATCGCTTAACGGCGCAGTGGCACACGCTTTTAGCGATGTCATTTTTAAGGGATTGTTGTTCATGTCCATGGGTGCTGTTCTGTATCGCGTCGGTCACATCAATGGCTCAAACCTGGGTGGTCTCTACAAGACTATGCCCAAGACTACGCTTCTCTGCATCGTCGGTGCCATGTCGATCTCGGCCTTCCCGCTATTCAGTGGCTTCGTCAGTAAATCAATGGTGATGGCTGCCATGCTTGAGGAGCACTATGACTACCTGTGGCTGTTTATGTTGTTCGCTTCTGCGGGGGTATTCCACCATGCGGGTATCAAAATCCCCTATTTTGCCTTCTTTGCCCATGACTCTGGGCTGCGGCCCCAAGAGGCGCCGGCCAATATGCTCGTTGCTATGGGATTGGCTGCAGCCATCTGCCTGCTAATTGGAAGCCAGCCACAACTGCTCTATTCGATGTTACCGTGGGCGGTGGATTATTGGCCCTATGATCTCACCCATGTCTTAACCCAGCTACAACTGCTCTTTTATTCCGCGCTGGCATTCGTCTGGTTGAACAAGCGGGGTATCTATCCACCCGAATTGCGCTCTACCAATATTGATGCTGACTGGCTCTATCGCAAGGTATTGCCTACGGGGGCGCATCGGGGCGTATTGGCACTCCATCGTACGAAAATGGCTTTTATTGAAACAGCAAATGCCACTATCGGAGCGATGCGTCACTCTTTTATGAAAACATCCATGGCGAAATATCACCTGTCTGAGAGTTGGCCGACAGGTAGTATGGTGTTCTGGATTTCGATTACCTTGGTCGCCTACCTATTGCTGGATGATATTATGCATATCAGCCAGTAACCTCTCTTTTGAGCTAGGTATTCGGCCAACCCATTCTTGACTTATGACAGCATGAGCAGATCGCGAAAGTCAGGCCGCAAGGGATACACCCGCACACCCTTGATTGGAACACGCTGACGACCTGATGGGGCAACCTTCCCGCGCCCCAGAAAATTAAACAATGTTCAATGTAGGGTGGATAAGCGAAGCGCATCCACCAAATCCCGAACCAATGCTATTAAGTTAGTGACTGCGAAG
>JADFYS010000213.1 GCA_015232955.1 Gammaproteobacteria bacterium | reverse complement strand
CTCATTGCTTTTAATTTTCATCAAGATACCGTGATAAGTCAAGGTAAATTGTTAAATTAAGCGGAGATGGATTACGGGTATCGCTACCCAAAACCCCTGTATCCAAGCTGTTTTGAGCATAAAACCAAAGTAGTAGCCATAAAGTCTACCAGAGTTGGGTCATGGTGAAGTCCCATACAGGTCCCATCCCCCACCTCTCGCTTCAGGAACTACCCCCGAAAACAGCGGGAGCGTAAGGGTAAAACAGGCCCCTTCCCCCCGATTCTCGGCCCGAATCGTCCCCTGCAGCCGCTCTGCCAGCTGTTTCGCAACATAGAGACCCAGTCCCGCCCCGGGGCTGCTCTTGGCGCGCACCCCCCGTCTGAACACGGCACTCACCGGCTGCAGCTCAATGCCACCACCATTATCGGTGACGGTAATCACCACACAGCTGCCGCTTCTTTGAAGAGAGATCACCAGCAGCGGCGCAGCGATCTCCCGCTCCAGCAGCAGATCTCTGCCATTAAGGATCAGGGTCAACAGAAGGTGCGACAGCTCCACCACACTGCCCTCAACCCGCAACCCCTTCTCCAGCACAACCTCTAGCTCAATCCCCTGACGGCGCAGTGAGACCCCGAAGAGCTGCAGCACCTCGTCGATCACCGCTGCCGGATCAAAAACCTCCTGTTGCGAGCGGGTATCGAGAAAAAAGCGGTAAGTTTCGACGGTCTTCTCCATAAACCCGAGCAGACGGTGGCTCTCGGCCGTCGCCTCCTGCAGCGCCTGCTTCTCTCCCGGCAGCTTTGCCGCCTCGGTCTCCAGCAGCATCAGCTGAATCCCCAACTCATGCAGCGGCTGTTTCCACTGATGAGATATATAGTTGACCGACTCACCGATATTGGCCTGATACGACTTGAGGTGAACCATATGATCGAGCTGACGATTCATACGGATAACATAGAACAGAGAGAGGGTGAGCAGGGTCAACAGGAGGGCAGCCCCTCCGCCCCAGTAGAGGTAACGGCGGTAGTCGGGTTGTGGGTCATAGAGCAGTCCGTCGTCAAAACGGTAGTCACGGGGGAGCATCCCCAGCTCAATATAGGTGTTGGCGATATGCTGCCAACGACCGCGGAGCATATAGCCCACCTCAATCAGCTCGGGACGCATCAGCTTGCGCATCTTCTCCGCCTCATAGAGCAGCTGATCACGACTCTTTAGGGTTGGATAGTGCTCCAGAATCAGATCCACAACCTGCTGCGGATGGTCCATGGCGTAACGCCAGCCGCGCAGGGAGGCCTCGCGCAACCGTGCACTGCGCTGCGGCTGCCGGCGCAGGGTGTCACCGGTGGTGAAGAGATTATCCCCATAGAAGTCGATCCCCGCCGCCAGCGGTGAGAAGATGAGATAGGGAAACTGCTGTTTATCGAGAAAATAGGGTTCGTCGCTGCTATAGGCCGACATCGCCGCCACCTCCCCTGAGATCAGCGTTTGCGCATCGTAACTGTGCTGCTCCAGCTCTACCTGATCCAGCGAGATCCCCTCCGCCTGAAGATAGGCGACCAGCTCATCCGCCATCGGCTCCAGCATCAAGGATCGTCCCACCAGATCCTGAACCACCCCCATTTCCGGCCCTGCTGCGGCGATAATGAGATAGGGGGAGTGTTGCAGGATCACCGCCAGCACCACCACATCGTGACCACCCTCCCGTGCCAATACCAGGTTATTACTGCCAACACCATAATCGGCCGCCCCGGCGATCACCTTCTGTACCACATCAGTCTCCGGTGCTGCCTCCAGCAGCTCCACCTCCAGCCCCACCTCACGGTAATAGCCCAACTGTTGCGCGACATAGTAACCGGCAAACTGAAACTGATGTTTCCACTTGAGCTGTAGTGTCACCTTCTCCAGTGCAGTGGCGGGGGGAGCGAAGCAGAGCAGCGTCACAACCAATATTCGGATATAAATCATCAGCTTTTCCAAGGGAGGATAAACCAGCCGTTGTTGGCGCTATTGTGAATAACCCCATCCCCCAACTTCTCCCGTAGCTGCAGCAGCTGATTCTTCAATGCAGACGCTGTCACCACCTTCTCTGGCCAGAGGCGAGTCTCAATCTCCCGCGCCGAGACCACCTCGGGGGATGAGGTCAGCAGCAGCTCGAGCAGCAGGCGCTGTTTCGATCCGAGGGGGATCTCCCTACCATCCAGATGGAGCTGACGCTGTTTCAATAAGTAGTGGCCGTGCGGCGCAAACTGAAAATTGCTCTCCTTCTGGGGAAGCGCCTGTACTACAGAGCTGAGGCTGCGCTCCAGCTTGGCGAAGTTAAGCGGCTTGACGATATAGCCATCGAGCTTGAGGTTGGCCGCACGCAGCAGATAGTCGCGATCGGTATAGGCACTCAGGACAATCACCGGCAGCAGTGGCCGCTGCTGGCGCAGTAACTCCACCAGCGCCAGACCATCTCCATCAGGAAGCTCAATGTCGGTCAGAAGCAGATCCACCTCGGTGGTGGCAAACTGCTGCCGTGCTGTCGCCACCGATGTCGCAAGCAGCACCCTCTTAAAGAGCGGCGAGAGCAGTTTATACATCCCCGCTGCCGCCCCGCTCTGATCCTCCACCAGCAGCAGATTGAGCCGTTGAATCACTGTTTTCGTCTGCAGAGAGAGCATCGCTACCGTTGCCAACACTCAAGGAGCAGAGTAAAACCACGGGCGAGATCCACCACATCGGGAGTCGAAAGTGTCGTCAGCGGCACCTCGGAGAGATAAGCGATCCCCTGACGCTGCAGCAGCGACTCCAGCACCCAACTTTTCAGAGCAAAATTGATACTTTCCGGTACTGAACCCAGCTCCCGCATCAGTGCCGCCGCATCAAGACGGGCAGTCACCACTCCGACCAGAAGAGCCGAAGCGTCGAGAAGAGGGCCACCGCTATTGCCGCGATTCACCGGTGCCGAGATCTGGACAAATCGCGGATCCCCTCCCAGACCCGAGAGGGCGCTCACCTCTCCCGAACCGGCCTGAATATCACTTCCCAAAAGATGGGCGAGGGGAAAGCCGGCCACCACAACCCGCTCTCCAATCCTAATCCCGGATCCTTGGCGCAACACCGCACTCTCCCCGGGAGGCCCCTGCAGCAGTGCAAGATCATTGTCGATCTCCTGAAACAGCACTCTTACCACCTCTCCCCCCACTTTCAGGGTGTGACACCCCCGTACCAGATGGTAGTTGGTCACCAACACCCCGTCTCGACGCACCCGAATTGCGGTGCCACTGCGCTCCGCCTGTGACGGTGGTGAACCCTCTGCGGCGAGAGCCGACGATAGCGACTCGGAAGCGGCCCCCCTTTGTCGCGACCGAAACGGGCGATGGGGGGCAGAAGACGCCAGAGTTAACGCCTGAATAACATTGAGATTACCACTCTTTCGCCCGTAGGAGAGAGGCTGATGGCGTGAGCTTCCCCCTTGAGGATCGGCACCTAACTCGAGCAGCCCCTTCACCAGACGGTACTCCCCCCTCTCTGCGGCGTAGGAGAGCGGGGTTCTGCCGCTGCCGTTTCGCAGTTCGATATCGGCCCCGGCACGAATCAGCTGCTGTGCCAGTTCGAGATAACCGCGCTGCACCGCAATAAAGAGCGGAGTCTCATCCCCAGCGCCAGTGCCGTCTACCGCCGCCCCGCGCTGCAGCAGCAGCTGAACCAGCGCTCGCTTCCCCTCTGCCGCTGCGATCTGAAGCGGGGTCTGACCGTGACCATCCACCCGTTCGGGATCTGCACCCGCCCCGAGCAGCAGGCGAACCAGATCTTTCTCTCCCCGCCTTAGCGCCTGAATCAGGGCGGTCTCCCCCGATTCGCCCTGACGGAGATCGGGATCGGCTCCCGCCTCCAGCAGCAGCTGTAACCGCGTCGGCTCCCCCCGAGCCACCGCCACCATCACCCCCGTTCGCCCCTTACCATCACGCACATTGAGCCAGCGCCTATCTTCTGGCATTTCCAGAGTCTGCTGTCGCTGCAGATAGTGGCGCAGAGAGTCTATCGACCCGGTTGCCACCTCCTGTAACAGCGGTGGAATTAGCGCCATCTTCGGTGGTGACACCGGCGGTGGGGGTGGGGACGGCCTCTCTTCAGGGGCCGAACAGGCGAGAAGAAGCAACCACAAAAGCTGCAACCAGAACCAACGCCCGCTGAGGGTGGAGGAGGAGAGAAAACTAACCATCGCCCCCTTTTTTATGTGCATATGTTCTCCGTTTACAGGATAATCCTAAAATCCGCAGTTGGACGCCGTGAAGGGTGCGTTTGTGGTGGTGCAGTGCAACGAAGGCATGGATGCCGAAG
>JADFYS010000212.1 GCA_015232955.1 Gammaproteobacteria bacterium | reverse complement strand
AACTTCTCAACAACGGTATCGTTAATATCGATGGCTTAATTAATCTCCATTTCGATGAATCAGGAAAGTTGACTTTTGAGGACGGATTCACTCAGGCTGAAATATCGCTGTTTGATGTGACCAATGAATGGCATATGTTAACTATCCAGTGGGATGGATTAAATAAAGAGATTTGGCTGGATGGCGAACAACTGTTTAGCGAACAGAGTGCGATATCGCCTCAGTTGAGTAACGGTCAGATTGTTTTGGGTGCGGGTCAGGGATTGTCCTATCGAGGTGTGGTGGATGATCTCTTTATTTTTAACCGGGCCTTGACCAGACAGGATATTCAACAGCTTTACCATCAACCTACTCAGGAGTCGGAAGGAGTCACTAATGGCGTTAGGGGAAAATTCCTTTTCAATGGTAACCTGAATGATTCGAGTGATTTCGCGACCCATCTGCTTCAATTGGGCAGTAGTAATGCCTCTAACTGTCCCGGAGATTATAGCGAAGATCGTTATGGAAACTCCGGGAGCGCCTATTGTGGTGCAGATTCGTTAAAGGCAGATTCCCACAATCTGCCAACGGGCACTCAGCCGGCTGCCATTTCCGGATGGATTAAGTTAGAGCCGGGTTATAACGGTAGCACTTTGATCTGCTGGCCTTATATCGGGCTAAGCAGTTGTGACAGCGAAATAGCGATTGAGGAAAATCGTTATTTACGGGGTATTGGCGGTTCATGGTCTGACTTGCAATACTCTGTCACGCCAGATGAGTGGCATTTTGTGGTAAGTCAGCAAGATGGCACCACCCAACAGCTCTGGTTTGATAATCAACTGGTCTACTCGCAAAGTGCATCGACTAATGTTGCAGCAGGCGGGTCGTTGAGGTTGGCTGCGGGTAATCACTCCTCATCGGCTACTATCGATGACATTACCGTTTTTGATCATGTTCTAACTGCTGCTGATATTCGTACGCTTTATGAACCAAAAGCTGAAATTTCACTCAGTGCTAGCGGACGGGTCACCGAGGATAATCCGGTGGTTCGCTACACTGCCACGACGACGGTAGTGAATAACTATCGTGATACCACTGTAGTACTCAATAGTGGTGACCGCATTGTGATCCCTCTTGGAGAGATGCGTGGCTATATCGATAAAAACCTGGGTGAACTGGAGGATCCCTATCTCGATCAAAGTGAAGTCAGTGATTACATTCGTGTGGTTTCAGGCCTCTCCAGTGACGCCTATATTATCAACGCTGAGCCGGTGAACACGACTATTGAAGATACAATTACACCGGTTCAACTTCACTTAATCCACGATCCGAGCCAACTGGCAACATCCAATACCATCCGTTATCGGGTTGAACTGGCACAGCCCTCGACTCAGGGAGAGGTGGTAGTCTCATTACAAAACGGGGAGATCATCACCCTGCCTGTCAATGCTACCTCTGCCGGGTTAGATATCACCCTGGCTGCCAATGATCCCTACTTTGTTAACGGTCTATTGGTTAACCAGATTACCGGTGTCACTGGTGGCAATCTGGAGCAGATCGATTTCAGTCAGAGCGCACCGGTCATTGTGCTCAATGAGCAGACAATTACTGATGCAGTGGATTACTACCCCTTCAATTCGGATTTAACCAACCAGGGCAGTAGCGGGGTCAACTGGGAGATTTCTCAATCCCCCGGGTTTGTTATTGAAGCGGGTGGCAATGGCTATCTGAACGGTCAGGCAGTTGTTATGACCTCAGTGGAGGATCAATTCAGCATCAGCTTTAAAGTGAAAGCGAGTGCTTTCGGATCAGAAGGAGATCACTATAGCGATGGCAGAATGATTCTTAAACAGCGCGATAACTCCAATTTTGGGGTATCGCTGTTAGGAGATCGAATTGCACTGGGTATCGGCGACCAGCAACTGTTCTCTCAAACTGCCGTGGCTTTGAATGAGTGGATCCATGTCGTCGTGGTGAAACAGGGAACCGATGCGTTGCTGATCGTCAATGGTCGGCTGGAGGGTATTCTGCGCGGGGTCGCCTTTGGCTTTAACGGTGCGCTACCGCTGCTCATTGGTGATGAACGCTACCCGGATGAGAGCATCACCGCAATGGACGAACTCTATCTGTTTTCCCATCCGCTCTCGCTGGATAATATCTACGAACTCTCACTAATTTCTTCGAATATTGATGGCCCTTGGCAGCCGAATTTATGACGAATCGTTTGAAACCACCGGACAGGTTCCGGGTCGCTACGGTCAGGGAGAAGTGCTCTATTCTCTCGGCGCCAAAACGGGAGATTTTGGTTTCAGCGATGCCAACGGCCAGCTCAGCAACTATAGCGTCTCGTTCTGGCTCAATGCCAATATTGCCCCCCGTGATACTCTTACCCCGATCTACCTGTTGAACGATCAGATTCCCGGTTCAGGCAGTGCGACCGGTCGGCAACTGGCCATCGGATTACAAAACGGTCAGGTCATCCTATCTACCTCAACCGCTGCGACTGCCGCAGAGCTGCCGGCAGACTGGGTGCATGTGACCTACCTGTCGAGACAGGGCCGGTTACCTGGAACTTTCACTCAGCATCTTTACCTCAATGGCGTCGAGGTGGCGACTACTCCGGTCCAGGCTATCAGCATCACACCCGGGGTCGGTTATGCGTTCGAACCGGGCGAATGGGTGGTGATGGATGAACTCTATCTGTTTAATAAGTCGCTGAGTGGCAGTGAGGTCTTCACTGTTTTTGAATTTGAGCCAACTATTATTCAATTAACCGAACTACCGGAACAGATTCTGGAGTCACAAAGTGATTTTAGCTACAAAATAGAACTGAATACCCCGTCAGAGAGTGACATTTCTGTCTCAATTCAGGTGATTAAGCCGGAGTTGTTTGTTGGTGAATTTGAGGATGAATCTGAATATTTCACCTCATCAGCAGTGATTACTGTAACGATTCCCGCGGGTGTAATTGAGCTAAGTCTGTCTGAAGCTATCTTTTTGCAGTCAGAGAGAGACTATTACCAGTCTGAATATGACTCTGTCAGTCTGAGGCTTATCGGTACTACCGATGCTAATGCAACAATTATTGATAACTATCATGAAGTTCCCGTTATTGATGACATTAACCCTGTTACATTGCGTCTTGTGGATGATGCCGGCACCTTTGCACAATTAAACTATCCAACGGTTCAGCCATTCATCGTAAATCTGGCAAGTGACAAGAGGATAACAATTCCTGCGGGGTCAACAAGAGGAGAGCTTGATGGATTAGCAGAGGCGTCGGATACCATTGATTCGGTTGAAAACTCTCTGTTTGAGGAGGTGACGATTCTCAATCCTCCCTATGATTACTCTATTCACTCTAATTTGCAGAGTCATCTCAAGTTTGATGGTGAACACCATGATTCTGTCATGGATGGCGAGTTCGGTTTTATCTATAGCCCCAGAAACAGAGCCATTCACATTAATAGTGACCAAAGTGCCAGCACACTCAATTTACCCGTAACATATCAGGATGAGTTTAGCCTGACTTTCTGGTTAAAAACCAGAGACGATAATGGCGAAATCTTCAGTAGTAGTGCTGGTTGGGGGGTACAACTTACTGCTGATGGCAATGGCTACGGCAGACTTTCAGTAAATGGAGAATTAACCTCTAATACCATTGTGAATGATGGCAAATGGATCTTTGTCGCTGTCACAGGAAACCGATGGAGTGGGGTGAGAATTGCTACTGATGTCTATGTCAGTGACAGGGTACCCCTTTCAGCGGGACAATTCACCACAGATAGCATCCATACGCTGGGTAATCTGGTCGGTGGATTTGATGGATATCTCGATGAGTTGCGTTTCTATGATAGGGAATTGACTCATGATGAACTTATGGCTGTTAAATACTATGACAGCTATGACCATCCGGAACTTAACCCAGACCTGTTTAAAGGGCAAATTGCGGATTACGAGTTTGAAGGTAATTTGCTGAACGGGGTATCGACCATTAATGTGTTACAGCCATCGCAGCCTGATTTAGCGATGAGTTATGACGAAAAAAATGGTCGCTATGCTGCAGCACTCTACACTAATCAGAGTTATATCACTGATATCCCGTTTATTGTTGAAGATATTGCCAGCACCGTCGCGTTTTGGGTTAAACCGCCTCAACCCGATTGGACCACAGATGTCATTCAGATTGTGAATGGGTCGAATCAGATCATCAGCTCTATAGGGCTTCAGGCATCCAGCCTGAATGTAAAACTTCTGGATGAGTCGAATCAGGTTTTTGAAACCGTTATTGCGACTTCAATACGAAATAGCGAATGGAATTATGTTGTATTAAGCA
>JADFYS010000211.1 GCA_015232955.1 Gammaproteobacteria bacterium | reverse complement strand
AAACGCAAATATTGTGGATTTCATTGCATAATTATGATGTTGATGGGTATTCGTAGCGGTCAACTGCGGATTTTAGGTTGATGCCTATAAGACCTTGTCTGCGGTTTCTGCTCCTGTTTCTGTCTCTTATACCCCACACTCACGGCGAGGTGGTATTGACAGTTGTGGGAGGGGATAGTGAACTGCAGGAGAATATCCGCTCACAGCTACTGCTGGCGACACTCCCCTGTGCTACACCGCAATGGAAAGTGAAACGACTTTTTAAGAGGGTAGAGAAGGACCTGCAACCCCCACTCAGGGCGCTGGGCTACTACCGACCAATAGTAAGCAAAACATTGGCGCTTGCCACCACAGCGTGTTGGCGGGTGGAGTTGGAGGTCAATCCCGGTGTTCGAACCACCATCTTCCGTCGGGAGATCACTATCTCTGGCGAGGCGGCAGACGACCCGCTTTTGGCATCGCTTATTACAGAACTCCCTCTGGCGGAGTCGAGACCGCTGCATCATGGTCGCTATGAAGCGTTAAAACAGCGGTTGCGCGATTTTGCTGTCGAAAGGGGCTACTTTGACTTTCGTCTGAACCTTCATCAGTTGCGGGTCGATCCCGATGCAGCCCAGGCAGAGATTGTCATTCACGGGGAGAGCGGGCCGCGTTACCGATTTGGCGAACTGCAGCTACCACCGCTGCCTCTGGACGAACGGTTTGTGATTCGTCTTTCCGGTCTGGAGAGTGGCTCCTTTTACAGTGCAACCGGGATCACCACCGTGGATCGCAACTTGAGTGATTCCGGCTATTTTCAGCGGGTTGAGTTGCAGCCACTGCGTGAGAAGAGTGTTGCGGGTCAGGTTCCAATCGTTGCGGATCTCGAAATGATGCCTCGTCACGCCTGGCGTTTTGGCCTGGGCTATGCCACAGATACCCGCCTCCGGAGCAGTATTCGTTATGAAAACCGCTATCTTAACCGTCGCGGAGAGCGGCTTCAGGCGGAACTCCGCTACTCTGCTGTCACCTCTACTCTGACTACAGAGTATCTCTTTCCCGGGAGTGATCCGCTGCGTCGGCAATTTTCGTTGGAGACCACTCTGAACCATGAAGAGAACGATAGCGCCGAGAGTGACAACCTCTCGCTCACACTGGTGCGAAGAGGTAAGAGAGGTCGATGGTCTACGCGGGAGTTTGTCGAACTGTTGCGCGAACGCTCTTCGGTAGCCGGAGAGCGTATCGACTCATCGCTATTGATGCCGGGGCTGGCGCTCGCGTATCGGCGTGTCGACTCCCCTCTGCTCACCCGTCGTGGTCTGCTCCTAAGTCTGGAGGCAAGGGGGGCGGCAGAGGGTGCCGGCTCTGACACCTCGTTTTTTCAGCTTCGGAGCCAGGGCAAGACGATCTTTCACCTCACTCCGAAGGTTCGCCTCTCAGCACGCATTGATGGTGGACTTACTCTGGGAGAGAGGGTCGAAACTCTTCCTGCCTCCCTCCGTTTTTTTGCCGGAGGGGATAACAGTGTTCGGGGGTATCCCTATAAATCGCTCAGTCCAGAGAGGAGTGATGGCCAACAGATTGGAGGGCGCCATCTGCTTACGCTCGGTTTTGATTATGAGATCTCCCTGCCAAAGAGCGCTTGGTGGTTGGCGCTGTTCATCGATAGCGGTAACGCCTTTGATAATGACCAGTTTCGTTGGTATACCGGTTACGGGCCCGGGGTGCGTTGGTATTCACCGCTGGGTCGGTTGCGTCTTGATCTCGCTTTTCCTCACGAGCGGGATCGCGATGAGTGGCGGCTCCATTTTGGCTTGGGGATCGATCTCTGATGTGGTGGCGAGGGGCAAGGTGGCTGCTACAGCTGCTGCTGGTGGGGATCCTGAGCGGCGGGTGGCTGGCTGCCACCGAGACGGGCACTCTCTGGCTGCTGCGTCAGATGAGCCACTGGGAAAGCCTGTTGGGGTTGGAGTTCTCTTTCGCAGAGGGGCATGGTTCGCTGCTGCAGCGGCTGGAGCTGAAGGGCGTTCGGATAGCGTTTGCTGGCGTACGCATCGAGGGCGGTCGGGTGGTGCTGCAGTGGCAACCGTCGCAGCTGTTGATCCCGAGAGTGCAGCTCGATCTGTTTGAGGCAGAAGATATTCAACTGGAGTTGGCGGCGACCACGACAGAGAGTGCTGGGGGTTTGGTGTTGCCGGATCTGACCTTTCCTATTCCGTGGGCGCTGGATCGACTGGAGATTACACGGCTTCATATCGTTGAGGGGGAGCAGCGCTATCATTTGGCGAGGATGTCAGCGGCTCTATTCCAACAGCAGGGGCAGATTGTTCTGCGTCAGGGGCGTTGGGTCGGTGACGGTATCGATCTTACTGCGGAGGCCCTCCTGGAGAGTCGGCCACCTTTTGCGCTCTCAGGGGGTGGGGTGTTGCAACTGGATGAAGCTTTCACCAGCGCAGAGGTAGGGGGCGTAGCGGCACAACTTCATCTTGGGGGAAGGCTCACAGCACCGGAGTTTACTCTGGCACTCACTCAACCTGCGACACTGCAGATTGAGGGGCGGCTACAGCTTGAGACACCGCAACCAGAGCTCGCCCTTGACGCCACCTGGCAGCAGCTACAGTGGCCACTTCGGGGTGAAGCTCAACTCCGCAGTAGCGGGGGTAAATTGACCCTGGATACCGCAGGGGAGCAGCAGATCCATCTCGCCACCAGCATTAACGGCGAAGCGCTGACCGCTGTCGCCACGCTCCAGCAGCTACAGCAGGCAGTTCAGCTACAGGGGTTACGGCTGCAGACTCCCGGAGGGGAGATCACCGGGGAGATTCAGCTCGGCACCCTCTTTCCCTATCCGCTGGAAGGGGCGCTACAGCTGCAGCTCAACTCCCGTTATAGCGGCGATGAGATTGGGCAGGTCGCTGCCGCGCTCAACCTGAAGGGGGTGATGTTACAACCGTCGTTTCAGCTTACAGTTTCCCAACCTGCGCCACTGCAACTGGAGGGAGAGGCGTGGCTTGATGAGCTACTGCCCCGCTTTGAGATCCGTGGTCGCTGGCGTAAGTTGCCGTGGCCGCTGCGAGGGGATCCTCAGCTGACCGCTACTGCAGGTAAGCTCTCGTTACGGGGGAGTACGGCAGCCTACCGCCTCGATCTCAGCTCTACTCTTGGGGGTGAGTCGCTCCCCCCGACAGCGGTAAAGCTGCTCGCTCATGGGGATGAGCGCGGGATCGATCTCGCGCCACTGCAACTGCGGTTACTTCAGGGCGAAGGGGAGATCCGGGGACGCATCCGCTGGGATGAGTTGCTGGCGTGGGATCTCCATCTTGGAGTGGAGGGGATTCATCTCGAAGAGATTGAACCGCAGTGGACCGGGGATCTCTCTGCTCTGGTGCGTCAGCAGGGAGAGTGGCACCCTTCCGGCGTCCGGGTGAATCACCAAATCTATCACTTGGGGGGAACGGTTTGGCAGCAGCCGTTCCAACTCTCTGGCGGCATCGATTATGAAGGTGAAGTGTGGAAGATGCGCGACTTGACACTTCTCAACGGCCCCAATCGGCTGCAGCTAGATGGGCTGGCGGGAAGAGCGCTTGATCTCCGGTTTGTAGTGGATGCCACCGATCTTGCCCACCTGGCGCCCGGTTTTTCCGGCCTGATTCAGGGGGACGGCTGGATCGGTGGCAGTGAAATGGCCCCACAGATTTCGACCCATCTTTCCGGATCTGGAGTGAAGGGTTTCGGTGCAGAGATCGCAACACTGGAACTTGATCTAGAGTGGCATGAAGCGGGGGGAGAGGGGCAACTCAGCGCATCATCGCTTCATCTGGAAGAGATCTATCTCGATAGTCTCGAGGTCGAACTGGAGGGGGAACCGGGAGATCATCGCCTCACCCTAGAGGCAGACGGCAGAGAGACGGCGCTGTCGTTGGCCATGACCGGGGCATTAGAGAAGATGGAGTGGTCGGGGGCGCTGGAGAGACTTCACTTTCTTCTGCCGCAGTGGGGCGAATGGCGACTGCAGCAGGAGGTTGAACTGCGGTTAGCGCAAGATGAGGTTGCCTTCGGCCCACTCTGTCTGCTGCAGGAGGCGGCATCGCTCTGTAGTCAGGGAGAGTGGCTGCAAACGAGCGGTATCGACCTCAAGGGGCGCCTCAGCCGATACCCATTAACCCGACTCACCACCCATTTTGGGAACGACGCCCTGGTAGGGGGCGATCTCGGGGGAAGCTTTCAGCTGTTGGGGCAGCTGCAGCAGCCGGAGTTTCGGTTTGAACTACTTCATGGAGACGGGACCGTGCAGTTAGAGGAGGGGGCGACCTCTCTTCTCCTCCCTTTTGACCAATTTAGTCTAAAGGGGGCAGTGACTAC
>JADFYS010000210.1 GCA_015232955.1 Gammaproteobacteria bacterium | reverse complement strand
TCTACCCCTGAGCTATCTGGGCAGCAGAAAATGGAGCGAGCGATGAGATTCGAACTCACAACAGCCACCTTGGAAGGGTGGAACTCTACCAATTGAGTTACGCTCGCACTCAAATTTAAAAGATGGTGGGCCGAGGTGGATTTGAACCACCGTAGGCGTAGCCAGCGGATTTACAGTCCGCCCCCATTAACCACTCTGGCATCGACCCTTAAACCTATGGAGCCAAAGATGGGACTCGAACCCGCGACCGGCTGATTACAAATCAGCTGCTCTACCAACTGAGCTACGCCAGCAAAGGTGGTCAACGGTTTTATGTTGAAACCGTGAATAGTGGCCATGGACACTATCACACTTAGTCGCTATCTTACTGATAATACCGAATATCATCTGTTGTATTCCTAGAAAACGGACAGAATCAACGCATTCATTTCTGCCTACGGGAAGCAGACTCAGTTTCAGCATCAGTAGCGACGGGCGCAAGTATATAGCAGCTATCCGGCATGCGCAATATGCTGCAGTCTCGCGCCCAGAGAATTTTCTTCGGCTAGATTTCTGCCGCCGTTCTGAAATCACTCTCCAAGGATATTGGGTACGGTTCTACAGAAAATCGGGATCCATCAGTTCAATAAACTTCTTCGCTGGTGGTGAGAGAAATTTCCCTTTGCGCACCACCACCCCATAACTGCGCCGGGGAAAGTATTTACCAAGGGGGATCCGGCTTAGCGGCTCCCCCTCTTTCAGGCAGACATCGGTCACTATCGACACCCCCAAGCCGAGAGCGACATACTTTTTGACCACCTCCCACCCCCCCGCCTCCAGCGCCACCTGATAGCTGGCTCTGTTCTGGGTGAAGACCAGATCCACCATGCGCCAGGTGCTGAGATGGCGGGGAGGAAGGATCAGGCCATAGGGGCTAATCTCCTTCAGGCGCACCTTCTCCCGACCCGCCAGAGGGTGATCCAGAGGGGTGATGAGATAGGGATCAAAACTGAGGCTGGGTCGATAATCGATATCATCGGGGACTTCGAGCATTGAACCCACCGCCAAATCGGCCTCATCTGCGCGAAGCATCGCCATCCCGTCACGACCGGTGACATTATGAAGTTTGATCTTAATTCCGGGATAGCGCTCTGCAAAACGGGTGATGGCATCGGGGAGGATATAGAGGATCGTCGACTCCCCTGCGGCAATATTGATCTCACCACTATCCATAGAGCCAAAGCTGGCAGCAAAACTCTCCGCAAGACGATCAATGCCATCCACCAGCGGATTCGCCAACAGATAGAGCGCCTCCCCTTCAGGGGTGAGGCGAATACTGGGACCTCGCCGTTCGAACAGCTTCATATCCATATCCCGCTCCAGTGCCTGAACCTGCAGGGTGACGGAGGGCTGACTCAGGTAGAGCGCCTCAGCCGCCTGCGAGAAACTGCCAAGACGGGCGGTAAAACAGAACGCCCGCAGTTTCTTCAGACGGTTCTGTTTGTAATAGACTGAATTATCCAACTTTTCCCCTCCTCCATTGAACTCCAAACTCTTTTATTAGCTGGTGCAATACGATCGATTATAACCATTAATAATTATTCTGTTTATTAAAATATTTAATTATTTTTTTTGAAACAATTGATCTACCTTGCATAAAAATAACGATTTCATCTTAAGTACGATTTATCGCTTTGAGGGGGGGTTCTATGACAACTGCACCACAACTGATGATGGCCACCGCCTTTATGGGGGGGTTGGGAATGACCCTTGCCGCTATTCTCGCCTACGCCAACCGTCGCCTCTATGTCTACGAAGATCCACGCATTGACGAGGTCGATAACCTCCTCCCTCGCACCAACTGTGGTGCCTGTGGTACCCCCGGCTGCCGCTCTTTCGCCGAAAAACTGATAGCCGGCGAGGTCGCCCCCTCTCAATGTACGGTCAACAGTAGCGAGATGAGTCAGACCATCGCCGATTTTCTTGGCGTAGAGGTGGGTTTTCAGGAGAAGAAAATAGCCCGTCTCGCCTGTGCTGGAGGTTCTCATGTCGCCTCCACCCGCGCGCTCTATGCGGGGCTGAAAAGCTGTCGGGCAGCGGCGCTGGTCTCTGGGGGGGGGAAGGGGTGTACCTGGGCCTGCATCGGTCTCGGGGACTGTGAGGTGGAGTGTGAATTTGCGGCGATTAAGCTCGATCGCTACGGTCTGCCTCATGTGCAGAGCGACCTCTGTACCGCCTGTGGTGAGTGTGTCGAGGTCTGTCCCAAGGATCTCTTCTCACTCCAACCGGTGAGCCACCGCCTCTGGGTCAACTGCAAGAGTCTCGACAACGCTGATGAGGCGGAAGCAGACTGTCAGGTGACCTGTAACGCCTGCGGTCGTTGCGCCGCAGATGCCCCTGAGGGGCTGATTACGATTCAGAAAAATCTTGCGGTGATCGACTATAGCAAGAATGACCTCGCCTCCCGCCTCGCCATCGAGCGTTGTCCCACCGGGGCCATTGTCTGGCTTGATGAGAGCGAAGGGGCGGTGAAAGGGGCGGGGGCCAAGAAGGTGATTCGGCGTGAGCCGCTCCCCCACGGCTATACCCAAAACAGCTAAAAAGCTAAAAAGCTAGGTATAACTATCCGGGGTAGAGAGCTGCTATCCACAACAACCACAATTAATTATAAAACGATTGAAAACCGAGGAGAAAAGGGTGATGAAGAAGAGTGATGACCGAGTGAAATATCCGGGACGACGGGTTGCTGTAGATGGCAATACCGCCGTCATTATGTGCGAAAGGGAGTCCACTGACGCCGCCGGAGCCTACCCCATCACCCCCTCTACCCAGATGGGAGAGTTCTGGGCAGAGGCTGCCGGCAACGGCCATATCAATAACGCCGGTCGCCCCCTTATCTTTATAGAACCGGAGTCAGAACACGCCGCCGCCGCGGTCACCGCCGGCCTCACTATGACCGGGCTGCGTGCAACCAACTTCTCCTCTGCCCAGGGGGTGGCGTTTATGCACGAATCCCTCTACGCTGCGGTGGGAAAACACCTCCCCTATGTCCTTAACATCGGCTGTCGTGCCATCACCAAGGCGAGTCTCAATGTCCACTGTGCCCACGACGACTACCACAGCGTCGATGACACCGGATTTTTCCAGATTATGGCCAACAGCGCCCAAGGGGCGGCGGATCTCAATATCATCAGCCACAAGCTGGCGGAACTGTCACTTATCCCGGGAATCATCGCCCAGGACGGTTTTCTTACCACCCACCTCATCGAGTCGATTCAGATCCCCGAAAAAGAGCTCATCCACGAATTTCTCGGCTCTGCCGAGGATATGATCCCCACCCCGACTCCGGCACAGCGGATCCTCTTTGGCAAGAAGCGGCGCAGGATTCCCGCCATCTGGGATGTCGATAACCCCCTCACCTCGGGCAGTGTTCAGAATCAAGACGCCTATATGCAGGCAGTGGCCGCACAGCGCCCCTACTTCTTTGACCATATCCCTGCACTCGCCGATACGGTGATGGAGGAGTTCGCCCAGCTCACCGGGCGCCGTTATGGTCGCATCGGCTGCTATCGCTGTGAGGATGCCGACTATCTCATCGCCGGTCAGGGGAGCATGGTGATCACCGCCCAGGCGGTGGCCGACTACCTGCGTCAGAGTCGTAAACTGAAGATAGGTGTCCTCGATATCACCATGTTCCGCCCCTTTCCCGGGGCACTCCTCGGCAAGGCGATTCAGGGCAAGAAGGGGGTCACTGTCCTCGAACGGACCGATCAGCCGCTGGCTGAGGATCTGCCACTGATTCGCGAACTGCGTGCAGCCATCGGTAAATGTCTCGATAACGGACGCGTCGATCCCGCCCATCTCCCCTACCCCGACTACCCGCGCTACCGTCGAATTGAAGATGCCCCCCGTCTCTATAGCGGTGCCTATGGTCTCGGCAGCCGCGATCTCCAGCCCGAGGGGATTATCGCCGCGATTGAGAATATGGTGGCCACAACCAACCAGCGCAGCTTCTTCTACCTCTCGGTCGATTTTGTCCGCGAACAGGCGGCCAGCCCCAAACAGGAGATCTATCAACAAGAGCTACTGGAGGCGTACCCCAATATCGGTAACCTCGCCCTGCGCGGCAGTGAAAACCCCAACCTGATGCCGAAGGACGCGATCACTGTCCGCATGCACTCTGTCGGTGGCTGGGGGGCGATGACCACCGGTAAAAATCTGGCGATGACCCTCTTTGACCTGCTCGATTTTGATATTAAGGCCAACCCCAAATACGGCTCTGAAAAGAAGGGACAGCCCACCACTTACTACCTGTCGGCAGCACCAGAGCCGATCCGCATTAACGCTGAATACCACTATGTCGATGTCGTCCTCTCACCAGATCCCAATG
>JADFYS010000020.1 GCA_015232955.1 Gammaproteobacteria bacterium | reverse complement strand
GTACGGCGTGGCTGGCCAGATCGTCTTCTGCTTCGAATTGAAGAGCAGGAGGAGGTTGCAGCGTGGGAGGAGGATGCGCTCCTTAATAGTGACGGTGATCTTTTCTACCCGAAGCAGCCGGAACAGTTCACCGCAGATCTGATTCGGTTGCATGGGCCTCGGGGAACCGAGAAGCGGGTGTTACAGACCTGGCTTTCGGTTCGCTCCTATTTTCAGCTGTTGTCATTAAAGGTGAACCGTCTGACGCTGAACAGTCGTCGGGCGTGGCTGGTGGAGCTGGAGAATGGGCTACGGCTGAATCTGGGGCGGGAGGAGACGACAGGGCGGGTAGATCGTTTTGCCCGGGTCTATCGCAAGTTCGTGGCCCCGATTGTACCGAGGGTAGCGGCGTTGGATCTGCGTTACACCAATGGCTATGCGGTGAGCTGGCGTGAAGGGCAACGGCCGGAGTTGAAACCGGCGGTGGTGAGGTAATCTGGAGAGAGTATGGCAAAGAGAGCAGACAACAATTTAATCGTCGCCCTGGATATCGGGACATCGAAGGTGGTGGCGTTGATTGGCGAGATTAATGCCGATAAAAAGGTCGATGTGATCGGGATCGGTCACCACGCCTCACGCGGCCTGAAAAAGGGGGTGGTGGTCAATATCGACTCCACCGTGCAGTCGATTCAGCGGGCGGTGGAAGAGGCGGAGCTGATGGCGGGGTGTCAGGTGCACTCCGTCTTTGCCGGGATTGCCGGAAGCCATATTCGCAGTCTCAACTCCCACGGTATTGTTGCCATTCGCGATAAAGAGGTGAATCAGAACGATGTCGAACGAGTGATCGATGCGGCACGGGCGGTGGCGATTCCGGCGGATCAGAAGGTGATTCATGTCCTCCCTCAGGAGTACATCATCGATACCCATGAGGGGATTCGTGAACCGATCGGGATGTTCGGCGTCCGTCTTGAGACCAAAGTACATCTGGTGACCGGTGCGGTGAGTGCGGCGCAGAACATCATTAAGTGTGTACGACGCTGTGGGCTGGAGGTGGATGACATCATCCTCGAACAGCTGGCGTCGAGCTATGCGGTACTGAGCGAGGATGAGCGGGAGCTGGGGGTCTGTATTGTCGACATCGGGGGGGGGACCACCGATATCGCCATCTTTACCGAAGGGGCGATTCGTCACACTGCGGTGATCCCCATCGCCGGGGATCAGGTGACGAGTGATATCTCCGTCGCCCTCAGAACCCCGACCAAGAATGCGGAGGATATTAAGCTCAAATATGCCTGTGCTCTGGCCAAACTGGCCAATGCCGAAGAGAGCATTGAGGTGATGAGTGTCGGTGATCGTCCGCCACGGCGTCTGGCACGGCAGACGCTGGCCGAGGTGGTAGAGCCTCGTTACGAGGAGCTCTTTACCCTGATTCATGCCGAACTCAGACGGAGTGGGTTTGAAGATCTCTGCGCCGCCGGTATCGTCATTACCGGGGGTACGGCAAAGATGGAGGGGGCGCTGGAGTTGGCCGAAGAGATCTTTCAGATGCCGGTGCGCTTAGGGGTTCCGCGAGGGGTTGCAGGGCTGATCGATGTCGTCTCTAACCCCATCTACTCCACTGCGGTGGGGTTGCTGCTATCGGGGGCGAGCGAGCGTATCGGTAGCGGAATGGTAGCGACAGAGCGTCACGGAGGGGTTTCGGCTATTCAGAGGATGAAAAGCTGGTTTGCGGGAAATTTTTAAATTAGAAAAAAAACGAGGGTGCTTTGGGAACTTACGAGCAGGTGAGAAACGGTTCCCAGAGAGGTTCATTTAAGTATATATTACACAACTTGTATGTCGGAGAGAGAGATGACGATGTTTCAATTAGTCGAAGAGCATAAATTAGAGCCAAATATCAAAGTGATCGGTGTTGGCGGCGGTGGGGGCAACGCCGTGAACCATATGATGGGGGATAGGATTAACGGGGTGCAGTTTCTCTGCGCCAATACCGATGCTCAGGCGTTGGGTGAGTCGACCGTTGAAAATACGATTCAGATCGGGACTGAGCTGACCAAAGGGTTGGGTGCCGGAGCCGATCCCGAAGTTGGGCGCCAAGCGGCGATGGATGACCGGGAGCGGTTGACCGAGCAGCTCACCGGAACCGATATGGTATTTATCACTGCCGGCATGGGGGGCGGCACCGGCACAGGCGCTGCGCCGGTAATTGCCCAGGTGGCGAAAGATCTGGGGGTTCTCACCGTTGCGGTGGTGACGCTACCCTTTAGGTTTGAGGGGCGGAAGCGGATGAAGTATGCCCTTGATGGGATAGAGGAGCTGAAACAGCATGTCGACTCCCTCATCACCATCCCCAATGAAAAGCTGATGAAGGTGCTTGGGGAGGATGTGCAGCTGCTGGAGGCGTTTGCCGAAGTCGATAATATCCTGCTTGGGGCGGTACAGGGGATCGCGGAGTTGATCACCAACCCCGGTAAGATTAATGTCGACTTTGCCGATGTCCGGACAGTGATGATGGAGATGGGGCTGGCGATGATGGGGAGTGGCGAGGCGGTAGGCCCCGATCGTGCGATTCAGGCGGCCAAGAAGGCGATCTCCAGCCCGCTGCTGGAGGATATCTCTCTTAAAGGTGCCAAGGGTATTCTGGTCAATATCACCGCCAACAGCGACATCAAACTGGGTGAGTTCTCTGATGTTGGTGACACCATTGAGGACTTTGCCGCCGATGACGCCACTGTGGTTGTCGGGACCGCGATTGATCCGAGTATGGGTGAGACCCTGCGGGTGACTGTTGTCGCCACCGGTCTGAGTGATAACTCCGTGGCAGAGCCCCCGAAGGTGGAGCGGCCCCAGATGGAGGTGGTACCGCAACTGCGGAAGGCGTCGGGTGATTATGACTATGATGCACTCGGTAAACCGATGTCGACCCGAGGCGGCAAGTTTGGTGAGCAGCCAGCACACTCTCCACGATCGGCCCCCGATTTTCGTGAAAGTGGTGATGGTGGTAACGGCCGAAGCCCGCTTCTCGATATTCCCGCCTTTCTCCGTCGTCAGGCAGATTAGGAGCAGACAGTAGGGGTGGAGAGCCGCCACGGTTAGGGTGGGGCGATAGCGAACGATCGCTATTGCCTTGGTCTAGCCAGCGGACTCTCCGCGCTCTCTTACACGCTCTGTGAGCGTGAGTTCACTGGCGGTTATTTTTGGTTAGGGAAGGGTGCTGACGCTCCGGGGTTGGGCGTGCGAGGAGTTTTTGTATGATTTATCAAAGAACATTAAAAAATGTGATTCGCGCCACTGGGGTGGGGCTGCACACCGGTGAGAAGATCTATCTCACTCTGAGGCCAGCGGCGGTGAATCACGGTATCCTCTTTCGACGGGTGGATCTCGATCCCCCGCTGGAGATACCTGCCTGCTACGATCAGGTGACGGAGACCGTTCTCTCCACCACCCTTGGTACTACAGAGGGGGGGATCTCTACGGTGGAACACCTCCTCTCAGCCCTCGCCGGTATGGGGATTGACAATGCGGTGATCGATGTCAGCGCCGCAGAAGTGCCGATTATGGATGGGAGTGCCGGTCCATTTGTCTTTCTGATCCAGTCCGCAGGGATAGAGGAGCAGAGTGCGGCGAAACATTTTATCCGCATTAAGAGACGAGTGCGGGTGGAGGATGGGGATCGCTGGGTTCAGTTCGAGCCGTATGACGGCTTTAAGGTGGCGATGACCATCGATTTTGAGCACCCCGCCTTTAGTGGCAAGACCCAACAGAGCACCATCGACTTCTCCACCACCTCATTTGTGAAGGAGGTGAGCCGGGCGAGAACCTTCGGTTTTCTCAATCAGATCGAGTATCTCCGCTCCCAGAATCTGGCATTGGGGGGGAGTCATGATAACGCGATTGTTCTCGATAACTACCGCATTCTCAATGAGGATGGGCTGCGTTATGACGACGAGTTTGTCAAACACAAGATGCTCGATGCCATCGGTGATCTCTATCTCCTCGGCTCCAGTCTGATTGGCGCCTTCTCTGGCTATAAATCGGGCCACTCTCTCAATAATGTTCTACTGCGAGAGCTGATGCGTGATGCGACGGCGTGGGAGAGTGTCACCTTCGCTGAAAAAGAGCGCGCCCCGATCGCCTATGCCCACCCGGTGATGGCTTACTGATCACGGATCTTTCACCGAGGAGCTTCTGTTTTCAGGGATAGGGGATCTTCCAGAGTCGCTGGCAGTTGTCTCGTTCCATCTCCTGCCACAGTTCGCGATAACTTCTTCTGAGTAGTGGGTGGCAGAGGTTGGGGGCAATCTCTGCAAGCGGGAGGAGGACAAAGGCGTTGGTGACGATCTCGCCACGGGGAATCGTCAGCTGTGGCTGCTGGATCACCTCCTCTCCGACGAGGATCAGGTCGAGATCGAGGGTACGGGGAGAGAAACGATCGGCGGTACGCACCCGACCACACTTCTCCTCTATCCTCGCGAGCGTCTGGTTGACCTCGGTGTAGGGGCGCGGAGTGAAAAAGGCGACCACCAGATTGTAGAAGTTCTCCCCTGTAAAACCGACCGCTTCACTCTCGTAGAGTGAAGAGCGGGTGATAGGGGCAAACGCCTCCTCTAGCGCCAGTAGTGCGTGGTGGATACTCTCTTCGCGGTTGATATTGGAGCCGACGCTGACAAAGTAGTGCTGAGGTTGCGGTGATAGGGGAGAGGGGGGGGGTAAACTAGACACGCTGGCCGCGTTCGATGATCACCCCAACATCACCAGCAAAGCGGACTGCGCCCCCTTTGTTGACGCGCACCCTGACCCAAGGGACGCCAAACTCATCCAGAATGATAGCGGCGACCCGCTCGGCCAAGGTCTCCACCAACTGAAACTGACTGGCACCGACATACTCCAGCAGCCGTTTCGCCACCTCTTTATAGTTGATGGTATCTTCGATGGCATCTTGTTTCGCCGCCCGAGCAACATCCCCCGCCATCTCGAGATCGAGGGTGACCACCTGCTTCACCTCCCGCTCCCAGTCGTAGATTCCGATAATGGTCTCGATGCGCAGATCATTGAGATAGATTATGTCCATGGCGATATTGTACCCGTATTAGCGGTTGGAGATCATCTGCCGTACTCTTTGGGCCATTTTCGTTTAGGATCTTGATCTGGACCGGTAAGAAGAGAAGAGGGTAGCGTTTGGGGTCTCTCCTTCTACGGAAAGACTTTTTCATTTTGGAGCCTG
Source organism: Gammaproteobacteria bacterium (assembly GCA_015232955.1). GTDB lineage: Bacteria > Pseudomonadota > Gammaproteobacteria > Thiohalomonadales > Thiohalomonadaceae > JADFYS01. The sequence continues at coordinate 8,763 of JADFYS010000020.1, read as the reverse complement.
ATAATGACTCTCGCGTTAGCACTTATCCTCTTTGCCTACCTTATTGGCTCGGTCTCTGCGGCGATTATAGTCTGTCGTCTCTCTGGGCTGCCAGATCCGCGAACAGAGGGTTCGGGGAATCCAGGTGCCACCAATGTGCTGCGAATCGGGGGCAAACGGGCGGCTGCACTGACTCTGGGCGGTGACTTTTTGAAAGGGGTGCTACCGGTAATGGTTGCACAGTGGGCAGGGGTGGATGGGGTATGGTTGGCGCTCATAGCCTTAGCTGCCTTTCTCGGCCATCTCTACCCACTCTTTTTCCGCTTTCAGGGGGGGAAGGGGGTGGCGACCGCGTTGGGGGTGATGTTGGCGCTCTCGTGGAAACTGGCTCTGACGGCGGTGCTCACCTGGCTCATTGTGGCGCGGCTGTCGGGGATCTCTTCACTCTCAGCAATGGTTGCAGCACTCTTGGCGCCGCTCTACGCCTGGCAGCTGGGTCTGGAGCCACCACTGTTGCTGATGCTCTCTCTCCTCTCCCTCCTCCTTCTCTGGCGCCACCGTTCCAATATTCGCAAAATAGTTACCGGTGAGGAGTCGAAAATAGGGGATAGAAAATAGCTGGAAATAATCAAGCATGAACAGGGTTCATGACGCAGAAGAGACGCGCTTATCGGCTTTCTGGAACCAGCGTTTCCAGGGTTCTTGGGTATAACTCATCCGCTTTTAACTACGCGGTAGCTGGCGTCTGCGCATCCGCTTCAGGGTGTCAAACCCTTCCCGTCTCTTGTTGAAGATCGCTTCGACTTCATCCCCCAGGGCGCTATTGGTTGCAATGTAGATCTCGTGTGGGGTGTCTGCGGGGAGATCCTTCACTATCCGCTCTACTATTTCAGGATAGGTGTGACGCTCTCGCAGGGTGAGCGGGTGATAGCGGAAATTATCTAAAGAGACTTCGAGTGAGCGGCAGTAGTTATTGAGATAGTGCTCTTCCGGGGGGGAGACCATCCAGAAGAGGGCGAGACTCTGGGGCAGATCGAGATTGATACACTGCTCGATCAGACTTTTTACAGGGGCGAAATGGATCCCTTCACAGATGAATATAATCGGTTGTTTCAGCTCTTCATCAAGGGAGAACTGACCATAAGGTCCCCGGATCAACACCCGTTCAGATTTTTTCATCGACTGGAAAAGATAGTCACTAAACGGACTCTCTTCACGCATACAGTGCAGCTGGAGCACCATGCCGTTACAGGGGCAACTGGCAATAGGGAGATCTCCCTTAATCTTTTGATTAAAGGTGAGCTCTATATGCTGTCCCGGTAGAAACTTCAGTAGTTTGGTACGGGGGGTGTGAAGCTCCACCAAGAGTAGGTCGGTACTGTGGCGGTTAATTTTTGAGACGCGGGTGATAATCTTCTGCCGTGGGATATCTCCGCTGCCGTGGATCTCGTTGGCGGCGATGGTGATGTCGGTGAGGGGTTGGCTTCGGCAGAGAAGGAAGGTGTTCTCCATCTTCTCTACCTCGGTTAGAGGGAAGTCATGAAACTGGCGCTGCACCTCCCCCGAGAGGAGTCGGGCTTTACACTCACCACAGTTACCACTGCTACAGCCGTAGTTGAGGTGGATACCCGATCGTAGCCCCGCTTCGAGAATGGTCTCGTGACCCTCTACCATAAAGTGGTGGCCACTCTCTATTAGGGTGACTCTGTAACCCATGTTATAACTTCTCCCGAAACTGCTTGAGTCGGGTGACGCCCAGCTCCAGCTGCTCTAGAGAGGTGGTATAGGCGAAGCGGAGGTGGCTGCGGTGGCGATAAGAGCCAAAATCACTACCGGGGGTGACCGCTACCCCCGCTTCGTGCAGCAGTCTCTGGCTAAGGCGTCTGCTGTCATCGCCCCATTTTTCAGAGTTGGCGTAGAGGTAGAAGGCCCCCTCAGGGGTGATAGGGATCTGGAAATCGAGTTGGCGCAGTTGGGGGAGAAGAAAGTCACGCCGTTGCCGGAACTGTTGGCGATACTGTTCGAGAATGGTCAAGGTCTCCGTCGAAAATGCGGCCAGGGCGGCATACTGGGCGGGGGTTGAGGGGGAGATATAGAGGTTCTGTGCCAGCTTTTCCACTTCGCGCACCAGCGCAGCGGGGACCACCATCCACCCCAGTCGCCAGCCGGTCATGCAGAACTGCTTTGAGAAGCTGTGAATGGTGATGATGTGGTCACTATTTAGGGTGAGTGCGGTAGCGGGAGGATGCCCAGAGTCACTATAGCTGAGACCGTTATAGATCTCGTCAACAATAAGCGTTCCGTCCCTGGCAGCAACCTCCTTCTCTATCTTCTTTAGCTCATCAAAGGGGAGAAGGGTACCACAGGGGTTGGCTGGTGAGGCGACCATCACCCCCCGGGTCTGTTCCTGCCACTGTTGGCGAACCGCATCGGCAGAGAGTTGGTAGTGTTGGTCGGCACCCACCGCAATGGAATCGACCTCCCCCCCGAGAAAACGGACAAAGTTGCGGTTACAGGGGTATCCCGGATCGGACATTATCATCCGCTCTGCAGGAGATAGGGTCACCCCCAGCGCGAGAAGCAGTCCAGCGGAGGCGCCAGAGGTGATAATCACCCGTTCGGGAGAGATGTTCGTCTGATGATAGTCGTAGTGAAAGGCGGCAATCGCCTCACGAAGTTGGGGCAGGCCGAGGGCAGGGGTATAGCGGGTGTTGCCCTCAGCCAGCGCCTGCTGTCCTGCGTGGACTATCGGTGCGGGGGTGGGGAAGTCCGGCTCCCCCACCTCCATGTGGACGATCTCTTGGCCGTTCTGCTCAAGCTGTTGTGCCTGTGTCAGTAGCTCCATCACCTGAAATGGGGAGATTTGGGCCATGCGCCGCGAGATAGGCGCAGAGGTGGTGGTCATCCGTGGTTGCTGGTCGCGTGTATCTTGCGGATCAGGTTGAGATCGAGCCAGCGTGAACCCGAGACATTGCCCTGAATGGGGGTAAAGGGGAGATTGGGCTCTCCCCAATGGTCGACCACCAGAGCGGCAGCAGAGAAGTCATCCTTTTCGGTATAGCCGTTGACCGAGATAATGGTGGGGAGCGCGGCAGCAGTTGCCGAACAGATGCCGTTCCAAGAGTCTTCAAAAGCGAGACAGCGATCGGCAGGGAGTCCCATCTTTTTTAGGGCATAGTGGTAGATGTCGGGAGCCGGCTTCTTGGCGGGAACGACATCACCGGCAGCAATCACCTCAAACCATGAGGGGGCGTTGCTGCCGAGGGTGTGGATGAGGAGTGCTTCGACATTGGCCGGCGTCGTGGTCGTGGCGATGGCTAGACGGAGATCGGCCTCTCGCGCCTCTTGCAATAGCCGCTTAACTCCGGGTCTGAGGGGGATCGCCCCTTCACCGAGGAGGGCGGTGTAGTGGTCCGTTTTGGCAAGGTGGAGCTGTTTAATGAATTCATCCCGAGGTTGGGGTGGGGTGAAGTGTGGGATATAGGTCTCCATGTAGTGCAGTATCCGCTCCTTTCCACCGGTGATGGCGAGGAGCTCACCATAGAGCGCCTCCGACCACTCCCACTCCAGCCCGGCAGCGGCAAAGGCGCGATTAAAGGCGACACGGTGTCCATCTCGTTCGGTGTCGGCCAGAGTTCCATCAACATCAAATATCAGTGCTTGTAGCATCATTTCATTTCCTGTTGCAGTAAGGGGAGGCGGTTCCATTTTGAGAATAGTGGTCAGATACTCTATTCTCAATCTCCATAGATTAACTGAATCGGCGCGAAGAGACCAATCACTGCGATTTTTCCTTCAAAAAATGGAAAAATATTGCGATATTTGAGGGATTTTGGTATATGTTCGCGCTCGAAATTTTCCGACACCAGGAGTGCAACGGGTGACTGATAGTAAAACTGCAGTAACAAAGGACGCATCGACCGCAACCAGTAAGAAAAAAACTGCTTCCAGCGGCATGAAACCGAAGAAGAAAAGTGCCCTTGAAGGGGCCTCAGGGTTTAAGCCTTACCAACCGAAGCGTGGGGAGGAGTACATGAGTCCTGAGATGGGAAAACACTTTACCCATATTTTAAGGATGTGGAAGCAGGAGCTGATGGAAGAGGTGGATCGAACCGTGAACCATATGCAGGAGGAGGCGGCTAACTTCCCTGACCCCACCGATCGTGCGACGCAGGAGTCGGAGTTCACGATGGAGCTGCGTACACGAGATCGTGAGCGGAAGATGATTAAGAAGATTGATGAGTCGATCGCCCTAATCGAGGAGAAAGAGTACGGTTATTGTGAGAGTTGTGGGGTAGAGATCGGCATCCGTCGTCTTGAGGCGCGGCCGACAGCCAACCTCTGCATCGATTGTAAGACCTTTGACGAGATTCGTGAAAAACAGATAGGCTAACCCTAAAATAGCTCCGGTTTGTTTGACGATCTATCTCAGGTCTGTGGTCGTTTTGCACCATCGCCAACCGGCCCGCTCCACTTTGGCTCTCTGGTAGCTGCCACAGCCAGCTACCTTAACGCCCGTCATCGGGACGGGCGCTGGCTGTTGCGGATGGAAGATATCGATCAGCCCCGGGTCGTTCCCTCTGCTGCCGATTCTATCCTCTTCACCCTGGAGCAGTTTGGTTTTACTTGGGATGGAGAGGTCTGCTACCAGAGTCGGCGTCACCCCCTCTACCGTGAAGCACTGCAGATGTTGCAACAGCAGCAATGCTGCTACTATTGTGACTGCACACGCAGTAAGGTGGCACAATGGCTGCAGCAGAGAGGCGCTCCTCCGCAATCGCCCTATCCCGGAATCTGTCGCAACAAGCAGGCAGGTGAAGTTGCGACGGATGCCGCAATTCGCTTGAAAGTGGAGAGTGAAGCGATCACCTTTAATGATCAGGTTCAGGGTCGATACAGCAGCCACCCTGATGCGCTGCTGGGGGATTATCTCCTGCGCCGTCGTGATGCTATTTTTGCCTACCACTTGGTGGTGGTGGTCGATGATCTCCAACAGGGCGTCACCGAGGTGGTGCGCGGGGGCGATCTGCTTGAGATGACCCCACAGCAGATCTATCTTCGTAATCTTCTCACCACTAAAGGGGAACCGGCGCTCGATTATGCCCACATCCCGGTGATGACCGATCTCCAGGGGGAGAAGCTGGGAAAACAGACCGCAGCACCGGGGCTGGATCCGAAGCGTCCCGGAGAGCAGATCTGGAGAGCGCTGCAGCGGTTGGGTCAGCAGCCACCTTTAGAGCTGTTAGGGGCTGAACCGGCAGCGCTCTGGGCGTGGGCAATCATCAACTGGAAGCTGACAAAGGTTCCACAATGCCGCTCACTACCTTATGATGCGACTCTGGAGAGGAGAGAACCGCGTGTTAGAGATTAATGATAACGAAATAGACGAAAGATACGGCAGCGTCCCGAGGGGGTTCACCCTAAGTGGATTCGGCGCAGGATTTCATGACGAGATCTGCGATATGTTGGAGTCGACCCAGATGTTCAAACGGCTGCAGTCGAAACATATTGCGGTACTGAGCGAATACTGTGTCGGCTATGATGTTGAAGAGGGGGTCAAACTTCTCACCGAAGGGGAGGTAGATCCCCATATGTTTCTCTTGATTAAGGGAAAATTGAAGGTCTCTAAACGCAATGATGACAATTCGGAGAGTGTCATTGCCACCATCCTCCCGGGAAAGACCATCGGTGAGATGTCGTTGATTGATGGCCAGACCCACTCCGCCTCGGTGATAACGACCACGCCTTGCAAAGTGTTAATGCTTGGCCGGGGTGCGTTGAACCGTCTTGCCCGAAACCACCCCCGGGTGGCACTCGAGGTGGTGATTAAGATCGCCCAAGTGATCAGCAATCGCCTACGCCAGACGAGTGGTAAATTGGTCGATTTTCTCTAAACTCTCTGGTTATAGCCAAGAACCCTGAAAACGCTGGTTCCAGAAATCCGATAAGCGCGACGATCGAGTGTTATGAAGCCTTTGAATAGAATGACTTTTCATGCGGCTTGCCTTGAATAGCCACACTTCTCGACTCCCTGAAATCCAGTGTTTCCAGGTATTTTGGGTATATTCCTTACTTTTATCCTTATGGAATGTTACTACGATGAAATCTTCAAAACTGGATCAAATTGTCGCCTCGGCCCATCAAAATCGTCAACAGCGAGAGCAGGGCTATCGAGAGCGGTCACTGAAGCTCTACCCCTGGATCTGTGGTCGCTGTAGTCGCGAGTTTACCCGTGAAAATCTGAGTGAACTGACAGTTCATCACCGTGATCACAACCACGAAAATAACCCCACAGATGGCTCTAACTGGGAACTTCTCTGCGTCTACTGTCATGACAATGAACATTCACGCTATCTCGATGGAGAGGGGTACGCCAATCCTGATGGGAATACAGCTGCGGCAGGGGCAACGCATAACCCTTTTGCAGCATTAAAAGATCTACTTAAGCCGTGATGGTAGCCTCTGATCCTGACTAAATCCAGCACCGGACACGAACCCTGAAATCGTGTAAACCATCCACCTTCACATCCGAGGCATCGGCAGCAATATAGAGAAACGGCAGTTGAAAGATACGGTCTGCGTGGTTGCGCTGCGTGAACTGCGTTTGATCGCCCGAATTTGTATTTTTCGATCAGCCCCTTATCCACTAACTGATCCAGATATTTGGTGGCTGTCAGTCGGGAGACCCGTAAATCCCGCTGCATAAACTCGATTTTGGTATAGGGGTGACGGAACAGGTTGTTAAGCAGATCCTGACTGTAGATTTTGGGGAGTTCGGAGCGAATACGACGCTTGTACGCTTGCATCAGCCGTTTTATTTCGCCAATCAGCGCAATGGTTTGAATAGCAGTTATCTCAACCCCTTTGAGCATATAGAGCAACCACTCTTCCCAGGCCGACTCATCGCGCACTGCTTGCAGTAGCCGGTAATATTCTGCCTTATGGGTGATGATGTAGCGGCTCAGATAGAGTACCGGTAGATCCAGTAGCCCCTGTGCCACCAGATAGAGGATATTCAGAATCCGCCCGGCACGCCCATTGCCATCATAAAAGGGATGAATACTCTCAAACTGGTAGTGAATCACCGCCATCTTTACCAGCGGATCGGCATCCAGCATCGATTCATCATTGATAAAACGCTCCAGATTGGTCATAAGCTGAACAATCTGCTGGTGATCCTGTGGCGGGGTGTAGACCAGCTCGCCGGTGCGATCATTTTTTAGCTCAGTTCCCGGTAGTTTGCGCAGCCCGGCATCGTTGTTTTCCAGCTCCTGATGAATCGACAATAGACGATTGACAGTAATCAGCCGATCTTTTCGTACCTGCTCAAAGCCGATCTGTAACGCGGTGGCATAGCTATTGACCTCTTTGGCTGCAGGATTGCCGATAAACTCCTGAAACAGAGTGCCCTTATAGAGTTCATCGTGGGTGGTGATGATGTTTTCGATCTCGGAGCTGTCCTTGGCCTCCTGCAAGGTCAGAGTGCTAATCAGGATCGATTCATTGGGAATCGTCGCCGCCATCCCCTTGAGTTCCGCCAGATAACGATGAGAGGCCGCCAGTTGCCGCAGCACCTTGCGGGTCTCGGGCGGTAGTGGGTGTAAGTGAAAGCCGCTCATTTGCGACATACCATCGCACTTGTCAGCAAACAGGGTTTTTCTATACATGACCCACTGGATAGGTATAGCGTTTCGCGGATTTCTATGCACATCAGGGGAGACTGGTTAAGAGATCGGCTTTTTTCTGCTCGCGCCAGTCGATTAATACGCACTCAATACGACGAATCACAATGACCGGCAGAACAACACTCTGATATTCATACGCCTTGAATTTGCCACGCAGCCGCTCTGCTGATTTCCAGACATCACCGGCCAGATTATTCAGTTTTTCTTTGTTTAGCATGAATTCCAGTTTCCGGACTAATCGTCATTTCAGAACACGCAGCGCTGTCAGGATGGCTCGGAATTGGCGCTGCGGCAAATAGTCGCGCTTTTACTCCATCGGTAATATACGGTTACAAATCGACTGTTTCCAGGTACCTTGGGTATAGGTGCTCTGCTATCTTTTTTCTTTTTGGACAAAAAAAGCCCCTAATCAGGGGCTTTCTTTAAGGTGCTGCTTGCTGCGTTTTACTTATGAACACCAAGTTTATCACGCCATCCTGGGAAGATGGCATCGGCATCACCGGGGAATGACTCGAAGGCGCGGGCGAACTCTTTGTGCTCTTTGGCGTACTCGATAGGATCGGCACCCTCTTTCCAGCACTCGTATGCCTGACGGAGCGAGGTTGCACCGGCTGCCGGGCTGTCGATGTGGCCGTATGAACCACCACCAGAGGTGTTGATGACATTGCCGTGGCCGAGGTTCTCGAAGAAGCCTGGCAGACGCAGGGCGTTCATACCACCAGAGATGATGGGGGTGGTGGGCTTCATGCCGTACCATTTCTGATTGTAGAAAGGTCCCTGACACTCTTCGCGTTCGATCATATAGGCGATGATACGGTCGTCGGCAGAACCTTCCATCTTGCCGTAGCCCATGGTGCCGACATGGATACCGGAGGCACCCATCAGACGCGACAGCTTGGCAAGGACGAATGCGGTGTAACCACGCTTCGAAGAGGGTGAGGTGACCGCACCGTGACCTGCGCGGTGGTAGTGGAGGTACTGACCGGGGTAGTTGCGACGGGCAGTGGTGACCATTCCGGGTCCACCGGACAGTGTTTTCTATGGCGAGTCCGCTATGCCCTTCATCTGATTAGTGGGCGCAAAGAGGAGCGACTCCTCT
>JADFYS010000209.1 GCA_015232955.1 Gammaproteobacteria bacterium | reverse complement strand
ATGCCGAAGGTACGAGTCCAAGGATGGACGAAGGTAGAACAATGCACGACTGCATGGATGCAGGAGGTACGAGTCCAAGGATGGACGAAGGTAGAACAATGCAGGAGCAATTGTCGAGGGCAAAGTCGGGAACACTTTGCCGAGGAGCAATTGTCGAGGGCAAAGTCGGGAACACTTGCCGAGGAGCAATTTTCTGTCTATTGCAAGGAGTTGTAACGCCGCAATGCGCCGCCACAAATGCGGCATTCGCGGTGTAGCGCAGTTCACCCAAAAGGTGAAACGCAAATATTGTGGATTTCATTGCATAATTATGATGTTGATGGGTATTCGTAGCGGTCAACTGCGGATTTTAGGATTATCGGCTTCACCGAGATTTGCTGCGACCCTGTCGACCCTGCCTCGCTCCTTGCAACCTCAGATAAAACAGGCTAATCTTCCCCCCTGAATCCACTAGCAGGAACCGCTACCCCCTCAGACCATGGATAGCTATAAAAAACGGTATATCACCTTCTGTAAACCGTATATCGACGCCACTCAACACATCTATGAGACCATGGTCAGCACCCAACTGAAGACCGGAACCGCTGCCTATAAACGGGATCTCTCTTTCGACTACGACTACTCCGCTATCATCGGCAATTCAGGCACCTTTACCAAAGGGGAGTCGCCGATCAACTTTAAGAGCATTATGGTGCTGTCGTGGCCGAAAGATGTCTACCTCAAGAGTGCGGGGAAGATGCTGATGGAGGAGATTAGCGAATACAGCGCTGAGGTCTCCGATGTCGGGATGGAGATCACCAACATCGTCACCGGTGGCGCAAAAACCGTCCTCTATGAGCTCGGCTTTGAGGTAAAAATGGCGATTCCCACCTCGATATGGGGGCATAACCACCGAATTAGCTCCCAAGTCAGCTCCAACTCGATTGTGATGCCCCTAAAATCGGATCTGGGCACCTTTTATATCCAGCTTAACTACGAGGAGGAGTAGTCGTGCCCTGGCTCCAACTCACCTTTGCCATGAGAGAGGAGGAGGAGGCGAATGCGCTGGCCGACCTGCTACCAGAGACCGCTGCGGTGGCAGTCACCCTTCGCGATGGTGCCGATCAGCCCCTATTTGAACCGTTGCCGGGAGAGACTCCGTTGTGGCAACAGACACTCATCACCGCTCTTTATGAAGAGGGGACCGTAGTTGCCGAGGTCATCACCCAGCTTGCACGCCTCTGGGCACCGCGACAGCTCCCTGAACACCAGCTGCAGATTCTTGAGGATCAGATCTGGGAGCGGGCGTGGATGGAGGGATTTACCCCGATGTGCTTCGGGAAGCGACTCTGGATTGTCCCCAGTTGGAGCGCACCACCGCAACCGGATGCGATCAATCTCCACCTCGATCCCGGACTCGCCTTTGGTACCGGAACCCACCCCACCACCCGACTCTGTCTGCAGTGGCTCGACAGCCATCCTCCGACAGCACAGGAGGTGGTCGATTACGGCTGCGGCTCCGGAGTCCTCGCCATTGCCGCCATCCTTCTTGGTGCAAACCATTGTCTCTGCATCGACAATGACCCTCAGGCGCTAGAGGCGACTCTAGATAACGGCAGTCGCAACGGCCTGACAGAGCAGTTAACCACTGCGCTACCCGAGACCGCCACCACCACTACCCCGGTAGATCTTCTTCTTGCCAATATCCTCGCTGCCCCGCTGATGGAGCTGGCGCCCCATCTCGGCGCGCGAGTCAAAGTCGGAGGCCGAATCATCCTCTCGGGGATTCTCGAAGAGCAGTGGCAAGAGGTCGCCCGCCACTACCTCCCCCATTTTCAGCTCGACCCCCCTGAAATCCTGGACGGCTGGGTTCGTCTAAGCGGCCAACGCCGCAGATGAAATACCGCTGCCCCCACTGCCGCCACGCCTTTCGCATCACCACCGTCCGGGTCACCCTTGAGACGGGAACACTGCGCTGCCTCCAGTGCCAAGAGCAGATTAAGGTGGCCCGGGGCGGGGTTCTCCAGCACCAGCGCCCCGCCACCACCGGACCCTATGCCCTCACCACGGCTGATCTCACCTCCCCGTCTCCCCCCGCTTCTGCCACCCTCTCCTCTCTGATCTGGGTTGTTGCCATACTCCTGTCACTGACGACGATGGGGTGGCACTATCTCTATTTTCAGCGCCACTACTTTGTCCAGTCAGAGCCGTACGCCTCTCTGCTGCAGTGGCCGTGTCGCCACCTCGGCTGCCAACTCCCTCCGCGTAGTGATCTCAAAAAGATCGCCATCACCCGCTCCCTCATCCGCCTTCACCCCGAGTTCGAATCATCTCTCCTCATCACCGCAACGCTGGCGAATGGTGCCAAATTTGCCCAACCCTACCCCCTTCTTGAGGTCAAACTGACCGATATCAGCGGCCAGACGCTGGCGCAGAGACGCTTCCCCCCTGCACTCTATCTCGACGGAGAGATCTCCTTTGCCGCCACCAGCCAACAGGAGATAGAGCTGGAGGTGGTCATCCCCAATCTCGAACAGCGGGTAGTGGGGTTTGAGCTGAAGCTGCTAGCCGCCGCAGATTGAGACCGCTTTAATCTGGAGATAGACCCGTTTTCCTTCGCGCAGTCCCAGTCGGAGCGTAGACTTCTCACTAATTCTCGCCAGAACCGGAGTCACCCCTCCCACCAGCAGCCGCACCATCACCACCCCGACCCCCTGGGCAACTATCGTATCCACCACTGCGGGGAGTATATTGAGGATAGAGCTGGGAGAGGGGTACTTGTTGGCGATGCTCACATCCCGGGCGTGAACCCGAACCCGAACCATCGCCCCCACCTCTTGCCGCAGCCGGCGTAGCGTCAACTCACCACCATCAAAGAAGATACGGGTGAGAAAAAACTCATCATCATGCTCAAAGACCTCACCTTCGATTAACGCCCCGGCATCCGCCTCTGCCGCCAAGGGGATATCGGCACGGGAGAGGAGGCTGAAACACTCTCCCCCCTCCACCACCATCCCCTTCTCCAGCAGCAACAGATAATCCGCTAGCGGGTAGAGCTGTTCAAGCCGGGAGGCGGCAAGAAGGACCGGAAACTCCTGCTGATCCCGTAGTAGCTGAAACAGGGGCGTGAGGGCAGCAATGGCATCGGGTTGAAGATGGGCAAAAGGATCATCCAGCAGCAGCAGTTGCGGTTGACGACAGAGGGCGCGGCCAATAGCCACCCGCAGCTGTTGCGCCGGTGTCAGCGCTGACGGCATCAGATGGAGCAGTTGCGTCAACTCAAGATGATCTATCACCTCATCATAACGGGAGCGCATCTCCGCCTCCTCCCCCCTCCCCCAACGCAGCGGGTAGCGCAGGTTCTCGCCAACATGAAGATGGGGAAAGAGGGCACCACCACTTGGCACATAACCGACAGCTCGCAGCTGGGGGGGGAGAAAGATCCCCTCTTCACTGTCGTGCCACACCTCGCCATTGACTTCGAGAAAGGCGTCCGGAGGCTGCTCCAGACCGGCCATTGTCCTTAACAGGAGGCTCTTCCCCGCCCCTCTTCCACCGTAGATGGCGGTGATCCCGTTTCCCGGGATCTCACGATCGACCCGCAGCAGAAACGGAGGTTGCGCCAGTTGATAATGGAAACGGATTGATGATCTCATCGCTGCAGCCACGCCACCCCACTCTTCTCGGGAGAGAGGGCGTAGAGAGGAACCAAGAGCAGCACCGAGCTGAACAGCAGCCCCAGAGCGAGAAGATGCGCTCGACCACTCTCCATCACCGCCACATGCTCATAGAGCGCCATAGAGAGGAGGCGCGTCTCACCGGGGATATTCCCCCCCACCATCAGCACCACCCCGAACTCCCCCAAAGTGTGTGCAAATCCGAAAAGCAGCGCCACCATAATGCCGTGGCGAGCAAGGGGGAGAACGACCGTCACCATGAGTGACAGTGGCGTCGCCCCCAGTGTCGCCGCCACCTCCAGCGTCTCTCGCGGCAGGGATCGAAAAGTCCCGACAAGGGGGTGGACCACAAAGGGGAGCGAGTAGAGCATCGCCCCCAACAGCAGTCCGCTAAAGCTAAAGGCGAGAGATCCCCCCCCCAGCAGCTGCCACAGACCACCGATCGCCCCGGTGGGTGCCAACAAAATCAGCAGATAGAAACCGAGCACCGTTGGCGGCAGCACCAGAGGCAACGCCACCAGCAGATGAACCACGCCCCGCCAACGCGACGCTGTCCTCACCAGCCACCAGGCGAGTGGAATCCCCACCAAGAGTAGGAGCAGGGTCGAGAGCGCGGCCAGTTTCACCGTCACCGCCAGCGCCAATAGGTCCTCGTTAATCATCCTAAAATCCGCAGTTGGACGCCGTGAAGGGTGCGTTTGTGGTGGTGCAGTGCAACGAAGGCATGGATGCCGAAG
>JADFYS010000208.1 GCA_015232955.1 Gammaproteobacteria bacterium | reverse complement strand
CACCTGATCTCCCTCTCCCAGCGGGAGAGGGTAGGGGTGAGGGTTAAAAAAGCAGGGGGGTCTGAACGGTTACAATCATAAGCGTTCTCTCACGCTCAAAATGATTTGGAAACTTCATGAAGGGTTAGGTCTTCCAGCGGAATCTCTAATCAAGCCGCCGCAAATTCGCGCTTCATAACTCTTCGTCCTAAAAACCGCTTGTTATGAATGACGCTCACTACCAAGATCTACCTGCGATTGATAAAAGGCTGGCTGAGCTAGAAGATGAAAAACAGCAACTTCTCGCGCTTAAAGAGGCTTTGCGTAAATCTATAAGCGATCGTCGATCACAGATATTCTCACCCGAACAAAAAATTGCTATTTTCAAACAACTATTTCGTGGCCGAGACGATATTTTCGCCAACCGCTGGCAAAACCAACAGGGCCGAAGTGGTTATTCAGTTGCCTGTGATAATGAATGGGTGCCTGGGGTATGCAATAAGCCCCGGATAAAATGTCAGGAGTGTACACAACGGCAATTTAGTGAATTAAGTGATCAGATTATTTATCGCCACCTCTCTGGGCACCAAGTAGTTGGCCTTTATCCGTTATTAAAAGATAACACATGCCTTTTGCTAGCGGTTGATTTTGACAAAGGATGTTGGCAAGAGGAAGTCAAGGCGATGTCCAGAGCATGTCAAGAATTCGGCGTTCCTTATGCCATAGAGATCTCGCGTTCAGGTAACGGAGCGCACTTATGGATATTTTTTGAAACAAATATCCCAGCCAACCTAGCGCGGGCACTCGGGTTTGCGCTACTTGATAAAGCGATGGATATATTTCCAAACCTCACCTTTGATTCTTATGACAGGTTGTTTCCGAACCAAGATTTCCTTCCAGAAGGCGGGTTTGGCAACCTCATTGCATTACCGCTTCAAAAAGAGGCTCGACTTGCCGGTCATAGCTGCTTTGTAGATAGCGAGTTAAATGCCATTGACGATCAGTGGCTGTATCTCACGCAACTTAAAACACTTTCTCAACCAAGTGTTGAAAAAGTCATTGCAGCAATATCGCCAAATACTCATTTACTGTCAGAACAAGGGGTCGCAGATAACCGCCCTCCATGGGAAATTACAGCAAAAAACATCCCAATTAAGTTGGATCATACTCCGACAAACATTACCATCACCCTGGCGAACCATATATATTTTTTAATGAGCGAACTTCCAGGTCCGTTAGTGGCAGGGCTAAAACGACTAGCCAGTTTTTCCAATCCGGTGTTTTTTAAAATACAAGCACTTCGGTTTTCCACTCACGGCATTCCAAGATTTATCTCTTGTGCACGCATTGAAAATGGTTATTTGGCTCTGCCACGAGGCTGTCTCGATGAGGCGATAGCATTATTGCAAGAGCATAAAGTTTCCGTGCAATTCGACGATAAACGCGAGTGTGGTATACCAATTACCAAACTAGCCCCTACCTTTACTCTGAGAAGAAACCAGCGTGAAGCGGTAGCGATCATGAGTAAGCATGACTTCGGTATATTGCATGCACCAACCGCATTTGGAAAAACAGTTACTGCCATAGGTATGATCGTTAAACGAAAAGTGAGCGTGCTAATTCTTGTGCATAGTCGCCAACTTTTGGAGCAATGGAGTGAAAGATTGCGTTCATTTTTACCTGATGTGGTAGTTGGCACCATTGGTGGCGGCAAAAGAAAACCTAGCGGAGTTATCGACATTGCAACTTACCAAAGTCTCGTCAATAAGAAAGACAATGCAATATCGCACTTAATACAAGACTACGGCCATGTCATTGTGGATGAGTGCCATCATCTATCCGCACCAAGGTTTGAAATGGTGCTTAATGAGGTAAGGGCAAAATATGTATTAGGTCTGACTGCCACGCCAGAACGGCAAGACGGTCACCAAAAGATTATTTTTATGGCGGCAGGCCCAATTCGCTACAAAGTTAAAAGTGGCACTGACATTCAGTTTAATCAAACAGTCATCATCAACCAGCTATACGATCCCCCGCCTATTGAGTTAACAAAAACAGACGAGCGACCAAAAGTGACTGACGCCTATCGATGGCTCATCGACAATGAATCCCGCACCTCAAAGATTATTTCAGATGTAATCCGCAGTGCTCAAGAAGGCAGTCATCCAATAATTCTAACGGAAAGGAGAGAGCACGCTGATAACATCCACAAAAAACTTGTCGACAAGGGGTTTAACTCAATCGTTTTGAAAGGTGCAATGAAAGCCGCTGAACGGAAACATGCCGACAAGTACCTACATTCCGCGCAAATAGTGGTTGCAACAGGTAAGTATGTTGGAGAAGGCTTTGATCTTCCTAGACTGGATACATTGTTTTTAGCTATGCCAATCGCCTGGAGAGGTACTTTGGCTCAGTATGCAGGTCGGATCCACCGTGAATCTGAAGGGAAAACACAGGTGACGATTCACGATTATGTAGACTGCGCACTTCCCATGCTACAACGCATGTTTAAAAAACGAGAAAAAAGCTACAAGGCGATGGGCTATACCATCCAATATGCCAATAGCGACAACCTGACCATGCTACAGCTCCCAGCAAATCTCTCTTGATGGAATGTAACCGTTCAGACCCCAACACCTGATCTCCCTCTCCCAGCGGGAGAGGGTAGGGGTGAGGGTTAAAAAAGCAGGGGGGTCTGAACGGTTACGATGGAATTGGTCATCTATATCCAAGAGAGTTGGAAACAGTGTTTTCAGGGTTCTTGGGTAAATACCCACTTGATCTGTAATTGCCATTATACCGGTAGGGAGGCACAATGCCAGACAACCTCCCATGCTGACAAAAGAGGAACCTAGATGGATAAGCAGATGGCTACCGACAAACTACAACGAGTTGAACTGTGAACTCTGCAGCGATGAATAGCCTCAATCGGCGGGTGCAGCTGCACTATCTGCTGACCGTTGCCATTATGGCTATTTACGGTATTCAGGTCTGCCCGTTTATTGAGGGGCTGTCGCCGCTGCAGCTGGGCACACCATTGGTGCTGATTGTGATCCTGCAGTATCTGCTGCACCGTATGCTGTGGGGTCGTGGGGTGGTCGCGCAACCGCTGGTACGGCAGAGTGTGGCGGCGCTGCGCCTGCAGCTGTTACTGTTTCTGTTTTCCGGTGGGGTGCTGACCGTGAGCAACGCCTTGGTCTACGACTTCCCGCTCGGGAGTGGTCTGAAAATGATCCTCGGTTTTATCGCTCTCGGCTTCTTCGCCGCCCTTGATATCGCCCTGGCGTGTGAGCGGCAAGTGGCAGAGACGGTACGGCAGCAGCAGCTGACGATTGACCCCCAGCGGCACTATTTCCCTTTGGTACGGAAGTTTGCCCTGTTCGCCATGGTTACCCTAACGCTGTTGACCGGAGTACTCTTTTTGGTGGTGAGCAAGGATCTGGTCTGGCTGGCGCAGGTGGGCGAGAGTTTAGAGATGCCGCAGGCGCAGCGGGCAATTTTGCTCGAACTCGCGTTTACGGTGGGGATACTGCTGCTCTATGTGTTGCAGGTGGTACGCAGCTACAGCCGCAATTTGGCACTCCATTTTGCGGATCAGAACATGGCGTTGGCACGCGCCACTGCCGGAAGCTTTGATGGTCGGGTGACGGTTAGCAGTCATGACGAATTTGGGGTGATGGGGTACCACACCAACCGCATGATCGAGACTCTGAATAGCCGCACCGCAGAGCTGCAGCGAACACAAGATGTAACTATCCTCACCCTGGCCACCTTGGCTGAGACTCGCGATCCGGAGACGGGTGAACATATTTTGCGTACCCAGCGATATGTTAAGGCGCTGGCCGAGCAGTTGCGCCAACGACCTGAATACCGCTCGCAACTGGATGACGCCACCATCGATCTGCTCTATAAATCGGCGCCGCTGCACGATATCGGTAAGGTGGGTATTCCTGACCACATCCTGCTTAAGCCGGGGCGGCTGGATGAGGAAGAGTTTGCCATTATGCGTCATCATGCCGAGCTGGGTGGTGAGGCGCTGGGGGTGGCAGAGCGGGAGTTGGGCAGCAGCTCATTTCTGAGATACGCAAGGGAGATCGCACAAAGCCACCACGAAAAATGGGATGGCAGTGGTTACCCGGAAGGTCTGCAGGGGGAGGCGATACCTCTCTCTGGGCGGCTAATGGCGGTGGCGGATGTTTATGACGCGCTGATCAGTCGTCGAGTCTATAAGGAGCCGTTCAGCCATGACAAGGCGATGGCGATCATTCGTGACGGCCGTGGCACCCACTTTGATCCGCTGCTTATCGACATCCTTGATGAGTGCGAAGCAGTGTTTGTCGCTATCGCCGCCGCCTATACCCAAGAACCCTGAAAACGCGGGTTGCAGAAGGCCGATAAGCGCGACGCTCGAGCGTTATGAACCCTTT
>JADFYS010000207.1 GCA_015232955.1 Gammaproteobacteria bacterium | reverse complement strand
CTCTTCATTTTCATTGGTTGAGAGATAGAGCGCAACCCCATCCTTCAACCACCACGCAAAGAGTGCGGTATGCGTCCATGGTGAGAGTATGGTATCGAGAAATCCGCTGGCGAAGATCTTCCGCATATCCTCTTGCCGGGTGCTACTTTCCAGAAACGGAATATAGTTAAAGCTGGGGGCAATGTTCTGCTTTGTGGTCAAACCCTCACTCAGTATGAGCTGTTCGCTTAAATATTGTGTAGGTAGGTAGTGCCTTAGGGCGACATCCACATTTTCACTCACGACCACCACAGCATCCGCCAGTGGTGTTTCTGCCGTTAATCGAGGGATCAGTATGCCATCCATGATCAGACCGACAACCGATTTTTCAGCGATGGTGTTGCGGTTATGGATGCGATAGTTGATATAACCATTCCCCTTCTGCTCCCCGAATGAGAACGCAAACAGGGTCAAAAGCAGGGTGCCAACGCCGCAATTCAGCCTCTGCGCCGTCTGCACCAAGGCATCCTTAATCGGTTGTGGCAGTACCCGCCGAATATGGTAACGGCTGGCGCTGGCGGCGCCATCCATGTTTTTGTAGGCCTGATGGCTCTGAGCATTCGCTATCCACCAGCGCAGGCGCTGCTGACCCTCATCGCTCTGCACCAAGCGCTGTTCATCACGACAGAAATCGCTGAAACCATAGGCAATTGGCGGGAGCTGAATGGGGTGATTGTTCAGCAGTGCATGGTAGGCATCGAGCAGTTCACGGCGAATAGTATCATTAGACCAGGCATCCGCAACCAGATGATGCAAAAACCACACCAGCACACATTGACTGTTATCCTCCGCCTGAAACAGACCCAGTCGCCACAGCGGCGGCGTATCGCAGGCAAACGGGCGCTGATTCCACTGCGCTAGGGTCGAGTAGAGCTGCTCATCAAACTGATCACCGCCAATGGTTCTCTCCTCTATAGCGATCGGCAGCGGCTCGATAATATTGAACTGAAAGTGAGTGTCAGACTTTTTAAACTGCAGGCGAAAACTCTCATGGCGGTTGACGAGGTGCGCTATCGCCTCTCTGAGGAGGGGGAGTTTCGGTTTGTGGTCAAAGTGGATCAGACAGTGCAGAAAAAAGGGTGTAGCTTTATCGGCATAGCCGGCAAGATAGTGCTGCTGCATATATCGAGCCGGAGTCGCTTCTGAATCTTCAGCGTGCGCCAAAGGCTCTTCAGCGATGGGTTGGCGGCTACCCCCTAACTGCTGATGTTGATCGGAGATATATTGCATGAGCGCATCAATAGAGGGGTAGTGATGGGCGATGCTGGAGGAGACCGGACAACCGAGAAACTTCTCCAGCTCATAAGCGAGATTGAGATACCCCAGCGAGTCGAGCCCCATCTCATTGAACTTGAGCGATGCGTCGACACGAACCGCATCGATCTGCAGGATGGCGGCAAGGGTAGTGCGCAGCCAGGACTCTAGCTCATTTAGGTTCAGCTTACCATCACCCACAGCAACCAGGCTACTCACCGTGGTCGATCGGGAAAAAGGGGCAACAGCTCGGGTCAACTTAAACTGACGGTGTTGCAGCATCTGGCTGACATCATTAATCACCGTGGTTCTAAAGCGGCCCTGAAGGTAGGGGAATTTGGCTTCAGTGAGTTCGATTAGATGGATGAAATCCTTGGCCAGCGCATTACGATTGAGGGTGAAAAACTTCTCAGACCACTGTTTTCGCAGCGCCTCTGTGGTGTCAAGCGCCTTGATATAGGCGTAATCGGTGAGCACATGTTGCGTCTCCTCGCGGCGATGATAATAGTGTGCCTGTTTCCAGCTAGGCTGTACCGCATCCCCCAGCTCCAGCAGAACCTCATCAAACCAGATGGTGTACTCCTCAAAAAAGAGGACAATCAACCAGAAGGTGTAGTGGTACTCTGTCTCACTCTCGTAATAGGTTCCCTCACACATTCTCGATAAAAAGTCTTCACCGAAGTCAAAGAGGTATTGACCATCCGCGCTGTTTTGGGCGATTAAATGCTCGGCATAGCGACGAAATAGGGCGATATGTTTCTGCTCTTCAATATCGAGCAGCTCAGCGCTTCGGGTCACGGCGCCGATCGCCCTGAGGGTCTTACCCCAATCCAGCACCGCCTCTTCCAATGCCACAAAGCGAGAGCAGATCATCACCGCAATTGCCCAATCATAAAATTTGAGTGCGGCACGATCTTGCTTGAGCAATTCCAGATCGATGCCGGTATTCATTAGGTAGGAGTCAGGCAGATAGCGACCGGGTTCGTCTAACCGGTGCCAATCAATATCCTTTTCCAGATCAAATTGATAGTGGGTATTGCGTCGATCTAATTTGACAAACTCCCGCCTCAATCCGACATAGAGTGGATGTGCCGCTGCGTTTAGATCGGCCTCTGCCAACAGCGTCAACTCGCCCTGTTGCCACAGCTCACGACAACGGGCGCGGCGGATTTTACCGCTACTGGTCTTCGGCAGAGCGTTGGCGCGTACCAGCAGCACCGCGTGCGGTTGCAGGTCATGGTGCGCGGTAACCGCCTGCTTAATCCGTTCAGACAGCAGCTCCAGATCCGCTGTGGCGACGCGGTTGTTACGCAGACCGACCATCACCAGTAGCTGCTCATCGCCCTCGGTTGCGACAGAGAACGCAGCGACACTCCCCGTAACGATAGCCGGATCCACCCCCTCAACCGTCGCTTCAATATCATGCGGATAGATATTTTGCCCACGGATAATGATTAAATCCTTTAGCCGTCCACTCACATAGAGTTCACCGTGATGGATAAAACCCAAATCACCGCTTTTAATGAAGCCGTCTCTGCCCTGCAAATGTTGGTGAAAGCGATCCTCCTCGCCGGGGTGGAGGTAGCCATCGGCCACTCCCGGTCCACGCAGCCAGATCTCACCGACCGCGTCGTCCGCCAACAGCGTTTGCGTCTCGGGATCAACTATCAAAAGTTCGGTCTCATCCGCAACGGTTCCACAACAGACCAGCGACACGGTCGCCTCTGTCGATTCTGTCGATGTCGACTCAACCACACCATGATGCGCCAACGCGGTTCTATCAACCGTAATAGCGGCTAACCCCTGTCGACCACTCACAAACAGCGTCGCCTCTGCCATCCCGTAACAGGGTAAAAAGGCGTCGCGATTAAAGCCAGACTGCTTAAAGGTCTCGGCAAATCGACTGAGCGTCGATAGACGCACCGGCTCGGCACCACAATAGGCAACGCGCCAACGGCTTAAATCAAACTCGGAGAGATCTGCCGCAGCGCTGCGCTGCAGCAGCAAGTCATAGGCGAAGGTCGGCCCGCCACTACTGGTAGCGGCAAAATGGCTGATCGCCCTGAGCCAGCGCAGTGGATCCCGGATAAAGGCTTGTGGAGACAATAATACCGAGGTCACGCTGGCGTATAACGGACAGAGCAGCCCGCCAACCAGCCCCATATCGTGATAGGGCGGCATCCAACTGACCGAGAGATCCTCCAGCCCCGAACCGAAGCCGGCCTGAGTAATGGCGCTACAGTTGGCGAGCAGATTTTTATGCAGCACACGAACACCGCGCGGCTGCCGTGTCGATCCCGAGGTGTATTGCAAAAAGGCGGGATCAGCGGCGGTAATTTCGGGATAGCGCCAATCGACGGCAAAATCGGCGTCAGCGTCGTCAATATCGAGGCAGATCAGGCGTGAATCGGCCAACTCGATCACCGCCGCATCTGCCGTAAGCAGATATTTCGCACCACAATCATTGGCTATCGACTCAAAGCGAGTCACAAAACTCGCCTGTTCGCCCGCCTTAGGGGTCTGCACCGGTACGGGAACGGCACCGGCAAAGATCGCCCCCAAAAAGGCCTCAATAAACGCCAGACCAGAGGGGTAGGCGATCAGCACCGCCTCCCCCTGCAGCGCATGGGGCGAAAGCAGCACGGCGATCGCCTTGGCCCGCTCGGCAAGGGCGTGATAACTGATCACCTGACTCTCACCCTCTATGGTGCCATTGAGCAGATAGCGATAGGCGATCCGATCCCCCAGCAGCGCTGCCCTGTCGCAGACGATATCGATAAAGGTGGTGCTACCCATGGCCATCCCCCGCGCCGGCCTGCAACTGTCGCAACTCATCGACAAAGGCATCATCCAAGCCAAGGCCGGAGTGTAGATAGTGGCTAAAGGTGGCCGCTATTTGAGTGATCGGATAGCCATCCATAATCGCATGGTCGCTACTACCGCCAATCAGAATCACCTTTCGCGTACAGACCTCGCCCTGTGGGTTGAGTGTAAGCTGATCAGTGATAGAGCCCACCGACATCGCAAAGGTGTAAGGATTGGGGGCGGACGCTGCTACAAAAGGGATGTGTAGATTGGGTGCCTGCAGGTTGGTTAGCATCATATTGCCCATGCGTTGGTTAAACAGAAACG
>JADFYS010000206.1 GCA_015232955.1 Gammaproteobacteria bacterium | reverse complement strand
GAACCTGCTTCGTTACTAGTAAAGTTATCATCTTGAGTACTTCTTTGTTCTGTATCCCCCTTTTCGCCAATCACTACATTCTGCCCAGCTTGTAGTGCGGCTATGGCTCCAGAAAGATCCACTTCAATTTTTGCCTTTCCCGTTGATATTCCCGCACGACTAGCAGCAACAACTGCAGTCTGTAGTTCAACCGTACCTCTGACATCCTCGTTAGGCATGGCAAAACTAAAATTGCCTGCGAGTTCGAAATTGGGATCAATCTCAAGTGCCTGTTTAAAATAATTTTTTGCTTTTACAAATTCACCCATATCCATGGCATCCAGTCCAAAAGAAAACATTTTAAATGCTTCAAAATTAGTGGTGTCAAACCTCTGCAAACTGTTTTTAATATCTATGGGTAAATTCTCTACAGGAATGTTTAATGTTTTTAAAATCCCATAAACCAACTTCTTTTGTGCAACAAAAAAATTCTCCAACTCTCCATTAGCTGATTCACCGCCAATAGCATCTCCTGTGACACTCTCTATAACTGCATTGTCAATGATAAAATCTTGAGCAAAAAGTAATGGCGAAATTAAGAACAAGCTGAATAATAACACCCAAACACCGTTGTGCCTCATTGCTCCACCCCAAAATTACCAACAACCACTTTCTCAGCACGCATTAATAGTCCTGCCCGAACTTTACTACTGTCTGCCACCAAGCCCGTTTGATTCAAACTGATTTCATCCAACATTTTTTGTACCTTCTGTCGCTCAAGCACCTTTAAACCAGGTACTTTACTGAGATCATTGATAATAAAAGCTGCTATTCCCTTTGCCAGTGGTTTATAACCGGGATCACCGCGATTAGTAAAGGGCTGTACAGCTATGGTCCCTTTTTCTGGAGGCTCTGTGGATATCTCACTTTCCTGTTTCAATGCTTGCTTCACCTCAGTCTGAAGTTGATCGGTAAGCAAAAGGGTTAACAACTGGGTTACATTACGGTTTCTGGCTTCTTGTTGATCCAATTTTGAAAAATAATTCAAATAATCTATAGCCCTATTTTTATCCTTCAACTCTAAGGCAATCAGGCCTAAGTAGTAGTATACAATCGACTCGGTTTGCGATTGACTGACAACTTTCATTAATAAATGATCAGCTTTTTTGAAATCTTCGTTTTTAAAAGCCTGTATTCCCAATTTTATATGCTCCGCCAAAACCGCCTTAGCAAGAGTGGCTTTTTTCAATTGGGCACTATTGGTAAAAGGATAGTTAATCTCTCCGGTTAGTGACTTGGGCTCCCCACTATTGGCATTTATAAATATCTTTTGTTTAGAAAAAATCGACCTACCTTCAGGATGTTCTACTATCATTTCCCCAGTTAAGGTATGTGCATAAATACCTGGAGACTCCGGACAATTATCTACACAGTTTCTCAGCTTAAGATAGCCAGTTACTTTTAGAAGAGATGAGCCTGCCTGGATTATGCGCAATTTTTCCGTCAGAATATCCACCCCTCCAAGATCCAGAATAAAGTCAATTTCTGACTGCGTTGATAATTGTAGGCGACTATTAGGCAATAGTGTTATGAGAGTATGGTCATCGATTCTAACCTGAGCCCATGAGTCATCTGAAGTAACAAGTGCAGCACTACCGGTTAATGCTGAACCAACATTAACAACCTGTTGATACTGTTTTGTGACAGCAGTAAGAGTCCCGCTCACCACAACTATATCAGCCGCTATCAATAAGGTACCATTGAAAAACAAACCGATTATTGCGACATTTATAAAAAACTTTTTCATATCGTGATACCCTTAAAACTGATAGCGAAGGCCAAATGATATATTGGAGCGACGATAATTATAGAGTGCCTGATTCGACTCGTTTTCGCTAACTTGCAAATCAATTTTAAATAGTACCAAGTCGCTAAAACGATAGCCCAAATTAATATCCGTCGATATTAGACTATCCTCTCTCACTGTTCCAAAGGCAAAATCTTCACCGCCATACTGACTTTGCTGATAAGTGACGCCCAAGTGTAAATTTACCATAATAACAGGGGTTATATTTAAACTTAGACGACTGGTGATGAGCTCTCTGTCAAGATCACGGCGCAGATGAAGATTACTCTCTTGAGCTGCAGTCACCTGCAAAGATATTGCAGGTTTCCACATTATGGCAAACAAGCGATTGACTCCTCCAGCCAATGTAAATACCTTGGCGTCATTATTGCGGTTAGCCTCTACATAAGATACCTCAGAATATTGTAGCACCGAATTTAAATGCGTTGTATGATCAAGAGCGTAATAACTTTCACCAGTATAGGAGAATGTATTGCGATATTTATGGCTATCCACTAGGAATACTTTATTTGAAATGCTAAGTTTGTAGCGCCCTTTGCCCTCATTCAACATCAATCCCACATAACCTCCGAGCCCCGTTGTATCAAACTCGCTGTTGTGACTATTATGCTTTATGTCGCCATCAATACCTGCGTATGTGGCCAAAGCAGTATCCACATAGTTAATCCACTGAGAACCAGCTTCAAACCTCAGATAGGGGCTTACATTCTCACCCGTTTCCGAAGCATCTAACAGAACGGGTCCGGTAACCAAATTCAATCTGTCGGTATAGGTTCCAGAGTTAACATTGCTATCATAACCTAAACTCACACTAACATATGATTCCGTTGATGTACTATCAGTTACTGCAGATTCAGTACTCATGTTATCAAGATAAGCTTGGATAGTAGTTTTTACCTGATCGGGAGGTTGATAAGAGAGTACAAACTCAAACTCCTGTCGTGCTCGTTGATAATCTGCCAAGGCGTAATAACCCTTGGCAAGTTCAAGACGCGCTCTATCGTTAGCAGGAAAAAGTGTCAAATAGCGTTCTAAAGCCATAACCCCTTCGGCAGGATGACCGCTATTCAGTGCAGCCAATCCAAACAAAAAATCGAATTCACCGCTTCCTTGCCGGTTAAGGTGTAACCTCGTCAAATTATATGCTGCTACAAATTCACGCCTCTGAATCAATTCCTCTACTTCACGATTGATGTCACTATTTGCCAGAGAATCCGTTGAGATTAGCAGACTTATTAACAATCCAATACTCTGAAATCCAGCTTTTTGTATCTTATACTGATTGATAGCAAACAATTTATCTATACCTTGTTATTTTGAGCTTTTCTAATTATTTAGTCAAAAGAAACCAGTATCTCTTGCTAATATTAGCAACAGCAACTGACCGCCTATCTTTTATTTAAATTCCAATATCTATACCTAGCAATCTTGCCAAATCACTATTTTTAATAAAAAGGGGCCGGGATTTTAATCGTTCGATAATTTCATTCGAATTCATATTAGTCAACTGACCCAGTGATTGGTTAGGAGTTATCCATTCTTCATCAATCTGTTGATTTGACAAATTTCGGCTAATCTCAAACGAATCAATTCGGCTTGAGATTAAATTCGTCTGTTGTCGATTCAATTCATTAACTGTAACAGCTATCTCTTCTGGCTCAAGTTCCAGAAAGAAAGCTTCATTAGTTGCTTCATCTCCGCTTACATCCGGTTTTGGAATGATAACTAAATACCCATTAAGATAACTGATTTGGTAGTTTATCGGTGATCCCGTTAAAAAAGATGCATTCGCGGTGGTTAATGCAAACACTTTTCCACCAGCAGCGTTAGCACTGCCTTCCGGTGGGGTAATATCCACATTAGCAAGAGTATCCCCATTGACCAATCCACCGACTCCAGTGGAAAAAGAAAAGTTATCTGGATCAGCCTCTCCGGCAAAACGCACAACATTATTGGCAGTTATGTAAAGCGAGCGCGGAGTAATCGTTAATTGCCCCGCCTCAAATTTTGTAAATTGGTAGTTAGGTGCAGCTAGAGTTCCTACCACAGGTGTAACAAGATAACCTTCTCCCACTGGGGTTGTGCTATCCGCATCAATTACGAGATTAGCATTTCCTGTTATTCCGGAATTTTCAACACCCTCTCCAGAAACAAAACCATTAAAAATAATATTAATTTCAGGATTTTCGTCCCCATAGTTTCGTTGAGCATTGCTGGCAACTACGGTTAGGGGTGCTTTTAGAATAGTAGCTGTATTATTTTCCGGTAACAGTGAAGCTATTAGATAGTTAGTAGCATCCTCACCACTAAGCTTCACATCTTCCACAATGACGCTTTTAGCTACTGCGGCGTTTTTGTCCTCAAAGCGCGCCGTTGCTTCGACAGTTAAGTTATCTCCAGTAATGCGATTATCAGCATAGCTGGCATTTGCCGTAGTGGTTCCATCGTATATTTTATCGGTTGCGGATACCGTTAGATTCAAATCTCTTGGGGTTATCGCTGCGGTGGAGACACTGTCGGTCACTGGCTTGTAATTGTTTGCATCACTACCACTAAGCTTCACATCTTCCACAATGACGCTTTTAGCTACTGCAGCGTTTTTGTCCACAAAGCGCGCCGTTGCTT
>JADFYS010000205.1 GCA_015232955.1 Gammaproteobacteria bacterium | reverse complement strand
CTGCTTTTTTAACCCTCACCCCTACCCTCTCCCGCTGGGAGAGGGAGATCAGGTGATGGGGTCTGAACGGTTACGAAGAGTCGCGCTTATCGGCTTTCTGGAACAAGCGTTTTCAGGTATCTTGGGTATATACCCAAACTTTACATTTACAGAGGAGATTAAACAATGCAACGCTACACCATCTATCTTTCGGGTGAGATTCACACCGACTGGCGCGACAAACTGAAAGCGGGGATTAGCTCCATCGCGCTACCGGTGGATATCCTTGGGCCGGTGTTGGATCACGAATTGAGTGATAGCATCGGTGCCACCCTGCTCGGGGCGGAGGAGAACCCATTTTGGCATGACTACAAAAGTGCCGGGATTAATGCCATTCGCAATCGCAACAGTATCGATCGCTCCGATATTGTGGTGATCCGTTTCGGAGACTCCTATCGCCAGTGGAATGCGGCGTTTGATGCCGGGTACGCTGCAGCGAAAGGCAAACCGTTAATCACTTTGCATGATGAGTCACTCGACCACTCTCTGAAAGAGGTGGATAACGCCGCACTGGCGACGGCCCGCACACCGGAACAGGTGGTGGCGATTTTGAAGTACATTCTCACCAAATAGCTTCCTTTTCTGAAGCTCTGGATCGCCTAGACGCTATCCCCCTCTCGTCGTCCCCCTTTGCGTCCGCTACGGTTTCGTCGTGACTCAAACAGGCGCCGTTCGCCAAACTTGCCGGCAACAAGGCTCATTCGTTGCCACAATTGACCGATGACCCCCGAGGAGACCTCTTTTTCGCGTAGTGTCTCGTCGGCACTGAGACGGATGGCACCGACCTGGGCACGGACCGCAGTGTGGAATTGACGCAGAAGATCCGGTTCCCGTTTGAGCAGGGCGGAGAGATCGCGGCGGTTAAAGGCGTAAACCGTTGCTGCGGTCATCGCTTCAACGCTGGTGGAGTGCGGTTTACCAAGGAGTAGCGCCTCACCGCCGACGCTGTCGGCGACTGTGAGCCTGCCGATCTCGATCTCTCGCTGCCCATCACTTTCGCGCCAGAGAGAGGCGAGTACCCCTTCGGCGATGATATAGAGCTGCTCCCCCTTCTCATCCTGCTCCAGCAGCCGTTCGCGTGCTATCAGATCTCGCCTCTCAGCCAGAGGGACGAGGTTGTGATAGATCTCCTCTGGGAAATTCTCAAACAGTTTGACTCGGGAGAGGATATCGGGCAGATCGAACTCCTCCATGGCAATCGGCTCGGGTCGGTTGAGGGCAACCCGCTGCAACGGCGTGACAAAGGTAAAGCCGGAGAGCTGAAGATGGTTAGAGATGGCGAGCCACACCTCTTCCGTCACTCGGTTGCGATTGCCGTAGTCCGAGAAGGAGAAGATGATGACATAGAGTCCGGTGCCGTTGATGATGCCGTGAAAGTAGGTCTTGGCTTTGGGGTCGTGGATCACCGAGGGGACCGACATCAAGGCGTTGAGCAGAGACTGTTTCACCGCCAGCGGAGGGTGGACGGGGTGGATACCGATCTCAAATTTGAGCCGGGCAAAGCCGTAAGTGCTGAAATTGGTGATGGCGGCATCGGCCACCGGAGTGTTGGGGATGCTGATAAGGTGTTTGATTTTGGTCTGAATACGGGTGGCGCGCCAGGTCACATCCATCACCTGCCCCTCATGTTCTCCGATTTTGACCCAATCGCCCACCCGGAATGGATGTTCGATATTGAGTGCAATGCCAGAGAAGATATTGGAGAGGTTGACCTGAATGGCAAGACCGATAATCATCGCGATGAGTCCAGAGGTGGCCATCAGCCCCGTTAGTTTCTGATCAAAGACAAAGGCAACGACACCAAAAGCGGCCATGACATAGATGATGGTCGCGATAATACCCCGCACCACTCCCGGGATCTGGCGACCGGTACTCCGTTCGATCACGCGCCAGAAAAAGATCTCAATGGCGTCGATAAGAAGAATGGCCGGCACCAGCCACCAGAGGGTATCGATCCCCTTCATCACCATCTCCTGAATATAGCTCTCCTCATCCACCAGGTAGGTGTCGATAAGCCACATCTCACCACTAATCAAAAGGAGGATCATCACCATAGACATCACTACCCAGAGCGGGGTTCTGAGGGAGGAGTCGGGAAAGAGGTGGCGCAGGATCAGCACCACCACCAGTATCAGGGCTGCGATGAAGGTGATCTGCTCGCTATAGGCGGCGGGGAGAGATCCCCTGAGGGTCATGTTGGTCTGCTGGAGCTTGGTCGCAAAGACAAACTCAGAGAAGGGGATCTGCCCTTCTCGCAGTCCGAGATAGGCCGGCATTCCGAGGGTATCCACCGCTTCGGCCTGTTCAAAGGCGAAGACAGACTCAATCCGCCACTGCTCAAACTGTTCGCGAATGAGGCCATTTACGCTCTTGTCGTAGAGTGATTCCGCTCCAGTCAGTCCCATGCCGACGGTATCGCTAATATAGAGCAGACTGTTGCGGTTGAGGCTGCGGTGACGAAAGCTGAAGCCGGCCATATGCTCCCCCAGCGGAACACGGCTCGGGATAAAGTTGGTGCGAAACTCCCCTTTCACCCGATAGAGGCTGTAGTGCTCAGAACCGTGCACTTCACTGTGGATCGCTTCACCGAGGCTAAGCGGTTCTACGCTGTTGAGAAAGTCGATGTTCTCTGGTTCGATGTCGCCACGATAGCGAAACCAGAGGTTGAAATCGAGGGTGATCTGCTCCTTTTCACTATCGTAGGGGCCGATCTTCTCTAACTTGACCCCGGTATAGACCATGCTCTTGCGAAACATATGGCGGCCGTTGATTAGGGTGATTCGGCCGCTCTTCATCTCCTCCTCAAGGTTGGCAATCTCATCCGTATTGGCCACCAGGGCGAAGTGGGTCATGCCGGAGATGGGGGTCTTATTAAAGTAGCGAGCGACCGCCACCGGTTTGTCGCTGTCGCCATTTTCATCAAAAAAATTGAGGCCGGTGACTCCATTCACGGCGCGATCGGTACTGTTGATCGCCGCAAGTGCAGCGCGAACCTGACTCCGCTCCTCTACCAGCTTCCCCTGATCGCCGCTTACCTTGGCACTGCGCATCGCTTCGGTGATCACCTTCAGCGTGTCGTAGGCGTAGGCGCCATTCCAGTCCGGCTTTTCACCATAGCGTTGACGGTACTGCTCGAGGAAGCGCTGCGCCTCCTCATTGGCGGCATCAAAATTGATAGGCGCGGTGATGTAGATGCCATCACTATAGTAGCCGGGTTGGCGCTGCTCCTGTGGTAGATCGCTAAAGGCGTCAGTGAAGGAGGCAGAGGCGACGGTATCCGGCCCCATCAACGGCTGCTTTGAACCGGCATCGCGCAGGGCGGTGACGATGGCGATCGCCTCTTCGGCGTGGAGCGAGAGAAAGATGAGACCGGCATCCTCCCCCTTGGCAATAATTGCCTCTGCGATAGCTGTCAACCGCTGTTCACGATCGCCTGCTGCGGGGTCAATGATATGGATCGCATCCACCGTCGCCCCGAGACGGTTGGCGTTATCGGCGAACACCTCTCCCAGATATTTGCCGTAGGTTAGAGTCTCCTGGATGATGGTGACCCGCTTCTGCTCCAGAGTGCGCACCGCATAGTTGGCAAGATAACTCCCCTGCGTCGCATCATTGAATATGGTGCGAAAGAACCAATCATTACCGGGGGTGACCCGAACATTGGTGGCGCTATAGGTGACAATGGGGATCCCCGCAGCAGCGTAGACCGGACCGGCAGCAATAGAGGTCGAGCTGTAGTCGTGGCCGATAACCGCCATCGCCCGGCCATCAGCAACAATCTGCTGCGCAACGGCAACCGCCGTTTCACTACTTTCAAGATCATTGTATTGATCAATCACCACCGGCAGACCGTTTATCCCCCCCTTCCGGTTGAACTCATCCAGATAGAGACGGAGCCCCTGAATGTTGGCGGCGTTCGAGAGATCGCCACCAGATTCATTGGCGTGGATGAGCGCGATATGAATCGCAGCCCCCTCTTCAGTCGCGAAGAGATGGGGCGAGGCAAGAAGAACGAGCCAGAAGAGAAGCCAGCGATGAAATGGAAACAATGGGGTACACCCTCTCGAGAGTTAATTGGTCTGTCTGCATGTTAGCGACCGCGGTGGCGATAGTATATACCCAAGATAATTCAGGGAGTCGAGAAGGGTGGCTACTCAAGGCATGAAGCCGCATGAATAGTCATTCTATTCAAAGGATTCATCACGCTTGAACGCTTGAGTGTCGCGCTTATCGGCTTTCCGGAACCAGCGTTTTCAGGTATCTTGGGTATACAGTTAATTGTTAGAAGGGGAACGGAATGAATGCTATGAGCTATACCGCTGTTCGCGCTAACCTGGCGAAAATGATGGATCGAGTTTGCCAGGATCACGAACCGGTGATTATTACCCGCAAACGGGAATCACCCGTAGTCATGATATCGGTAGAAGATTACCAGGCGATGGAGGGTAACCGTTCA
>JADFYS010000204.1 GCA_015232955.1 Gammaproteobacteria bacterium | reverse complement strand
CTGGTCGCCCTGACCCTCTGGCTCTTCTTTGGCTTGCGCTTCGCTTTCTGGGTGGCGATGGGGCTTCCCGCTTCGTTTCTCGGCGGCTTCTTTCTGATGGAGATGATGGGGCAGTCGTTCAATATGCTCTCTCTGGTGGCGCTGCTGGTGGCGCTAGGGCTATTGATGGATGACGCCATCGTCCTCTCCGAGAATATTGCCGCTCACCGCAGTCGGGGCAAAAAGCCGCTGCAGGCCGCGATCGACGGCACAACGCAGGTGTTGCCGGGGGTCCTCTCCTCGTTTCTCACCACCCTCACCATCTTTGTCCCTCTCGCCTTTCTCGAAGGGCAGATCGGGGCGGTGTTGAAGGTGATCCCGGTGGTGCTTATCGCCGTCCTTGTGATCTCTTTAATCGAGGCGTTTCTCATCCTCCCTGCCCACCTCTACCACGCCCTCGATAAGGAGGAGGAGGGTCGCAGCGCGATACGCACCTTTTTTGAGAAGAGGCTGGATCAGGTGCGGGAGCAGTGGGTAGGGGGGCTGGTCGATCGCGCGGTTGAGTGGCGCTATCTCACCCTTGGCCTGATGGTTGCGATCTTCCTGATCTCTCTTGGGCTGGCAACCAGTGGTGCCCTCAAGTTTCAGGGGTTCCCTTCGGTGGATGGGGATCAGATTGATGCCCGTATCCTCCTGCCGCAGGGGAGCTCGCTTCAGCAGACCGAAGCGGTGGTCGCCGCCCTGCAGCACTCTCTACAGGCGGTGAATGATGAGTTTCGCCCCCGGCAGCCGCAGCAGCAGGATCTGATCCGCAATGTGGTGGTCCGTTATGGGGTCAATGCCGATGCCGGTGAGATGGGACCTCACCTCGCAACGGTGAGTGTCGATCTCCTTCCTGCGGAGGATCGGGAGGGTACCGTGGCGTCGATCATCCAGCGCTGGAGAGCGTTCACAGAGATCCCCCCCGGGGTGATTACCGTCGCCTTTAAGGAGCCGGCACTCGGTCCCGGTGGCAAGGCGATCGAGATCCGCCTGCGTGGCGCCACCCTCACCGAGATGAAGGGGGCCTCACTCGAGCTGCAGCAGTGGCTCTCCGCCTATCACGGGGTGAGTGATCTCTACGATGACCTCCGTCCGGGAAAGCCGGAGCTGCAGATCACCCTGCGTGACGAGGCGCTGGCTTTGGGGCTGGATGCCGCCACCATCGCCCAACAGCTGAGAGCCGGCTTCTTCGGCACCACAGCGGCAGAGATCCAGGTGGGGATTGAAGCGTACGAGGTGGATGTCCGTCTCGCCGCAGAGGATCGTGATGAGGTGAGTGATCTCGAGCAGTTTATTATCCACACCGCAGCGGGTTCAGATGTACCGTTACTGAGTGTCGCCACCATTAGCGAAGAGAAGGGGTACGCCCGTATCCGCCATCTTGACGGTCAGCGGACGGTGACGGTTTCGGGAAATGTCGACAGTGACCAGGGGAATGCCTCGGAGATCCTTGCCGATACCCGTAGCCGCTTTCTGCCGCAACTCCAGCAGCACTACCCCTCACTTCGGATCGAATATGGCGGTGGTAGTGAAGAGGATCAGAAGACCGCCGCCTCGATGGTGCGGGCGCTGGTGATCGGTCTGGTCGGGATCTTTGTCGTCCTCAGCTTTCAGTTTCGTAACTACCGTGAACCGATCCTGGTGATGGTGATTATTCCCATGGCCCTTATCGGCGTCTTCTGGGGTCACTATCTGATGGGGCTGTCGCTGTCGATGCCGAGTATGCTCGGTCTTATCTCCCTTGCGGGGATCGCCGTCAATGATTCGATCCTCCTTGTCACCTTTATCAAGGAGCACCGCAGTCAGGGGATGGCGGTGGCAGAGGCGGCGAAAGAGGCGGCCCGTGCCCGTTTTCGTGCCATACTCCTCACCTCTGCCACCACCATTGTCGGTCTGCTCCCGATCCTTTCGGAGACCAGTCTCCAGGCACAGGTGTTGATTCCACTGGTGGTCAGTATCGCCTTCGGTCTCCTTGCGACCACCCTCATGGTGCTCTTCATCATCCCGGTGCTCTATGTCATTTTTGATGATCTCGGCTGGAGTGATGCTGTAACGGAAACCGCCTCACCCACGGTCACTGGGTCGTGATGAGGCGGACGGTATTGGGAACGCTTCACTCCGGAAAACCACCTCTGCAGCAGATCGCCGATCTTATCGCTGCACGGACAGGGCTGTTTTTCGGTATTCAGGAGCTGCGCCGTCTCACCTCTGTTGTTACCGGGCGAATCGCCAATCTCAGGCTTAAGAGTGTAGAGGAGTATCTTCGACTCCTGCAGCAGGAGAGTCGTGACAGCAGCAGGGAGTGGCGAGAGTTTGTCAGCGACATCACTGTGGGCGAGACCTATCTCTTTCGTGATGAGGGGCAGATCACCTTGCTCCGGCAGGAGCTCTTGCCCCAAATCCTGGAGGAGAACCGCAACCAGAAAAGGGTGCGCATCTGGAGTGCCGGCTGCTCCAGCGGTGAGGAGATCTATACCCTTGCCATCCTCCTCGACCAGCTTCTCGGTCGAGATCATGGCTGGCAGCTGGAGCTGTTGGCAAGCGATCTTGATCAGCGGGCACTGGCTCAGGCCGAACTGGGTCTCTATCGCCAGTGGTCTTTTCGCGGTGTGGCGGAGGAGATACGCAGCCGTTATTTTGTCCGCTGTGGTGAGCAGTGGCAGGTGAGTGCGGAGCTGCGACGCCAGATCCGTTTTTTCCACCTCAATCTTATGGCGGATCACTACCCGCTGGCCGAACCCTTTCTTAACCGGGTTGATCTGATTATCTGCCGCAATGTCCTCATCTACTTCGAGGCGGCGACTATCGACGCCATCGCCGCTAAACTTGCAGCCACGCTACGAAGTGGCGGGATACTGTTAACTGGCCATAATGAACTCTCCGGGGTGAACCGTCCCGAGCTTCTGCCGAAGAAGGGGGTTCGCTCTCACTACCATCAGCGATCCGAACCCGCTTTGGTGCTCCCCTCCATCCCACTGCCCCCTGTCACGCGCCCCCCGCCTCCACCGCTCTTCCCCAGAATAGTGGAGCCACCCCAGCCACTGAACTTACCGGAGGCCAACGAATGCGAGGAGAGTCTGCGGCTACAACTCCAGCACCATCTGCAGCAACGGGACTATCTTCGCGTTCTCTCTCTCGCCGCAGAGGGGGAGAAGAGAGGGGGAGCTCAGAGGGAAGAGCTGGGTGAAATTTCGCTCGTTGTCGGTCAGGCGCTGGCCAATATGGGGCGATATGGTGAAGCAGAAGAGCGGTTCACGGCGTTATCCAAAGAGGGGAAATGGCAAGCGATAGCCTTCTACTGGCTGGCGCAGATCTCTGCCCTGGAGGGGGATGAGAGCCGTGCGAAACGGCTTCTGGAGAAGGTGATCTACCTCGAATCCGATGCAGTTCCGGCGCTGCTTGAACTGGCGCGACTACTTCTGCGATCAGGGCAGACGAAGCGGGCACGGCAATTACTACAGGGGGGGCGCTACGCCCTGGGTCAGAGCGGGGAACGGGAGTGGCGCCACTACGGTATCGCCAATAGTGCAGTGATGATCGATGAGATCGATTATCTTCTTGCTCTCCCTTAGCTTCCAGTAGAATAGGGATCTATTTGTAACTATTCAGGAGAGGGCGTGATCTGCTATCGCTATCGAGATACGACCGTCATTCCCGCGCAAGCGGGAATCCAGAGCCACCGTAACCGGACTCCCGCTTTCGCGGGAGTGACTGACTTCTGACTGCAATTACAAAAATCGTTTTTTGAACGGGCCTCTATCTCTATGGAACCAGCGTTTTCAGATAGGACTCCTATTGACCGGTGATCTCCTTCCGGGGGTGCTCAAACAGATGTAGTTGATGAAGAAAGCCGTGCATGGTGAAAGGCTGGTGCGCCTCGTCCCGGTGCGAAGGTGATAATATCAGGCTGGCCGTGGCTCCTAACAGACAGCCGATGCCGCAAATAGTAAAGGCGAGCGGGAAGTTGCCCAGATCGCCGAGCATCCCGCCGAGGATCGGGAATAGCACCCCACCCAGGCCGTACGAGAGAAAGATATAGGGGTAGTTCTGACCCACACTTCGGGTACCGAATTGATCGGCGGTCAGAGCCGGAAAGAGGGCGAAGCTGCCACCGTAGTTAAAACCAATGAGCGTGGCGCCCAGGTAGAGCAGATACTCCTGTCCGGCCATTAGAGAAAAGAGCAGCAGCACCCCGCCCTGAGTGGCCGCCATAATCGTCACCGACCTTTTCCGCCCCAGGCGATCGCTTAGTGTCCCCCAAAGAATCCGCCCCAGGCCGTTGGCAAAGCTAAAAAAGACCGCCATCGCAGTACCGGCAATAGCGCTCGCCTCCGCGGGAGAATAACCCGCCTGCTGTAGCGCCTCCATCGGATAGAGTTTCATCAGACCGATTGACATCAAACCGGCACCGGCAGTCACCATAAAGGTAAAGAAAATCAGGTAAAACTGCGGGGTGTGAAGCATCTCTTTAATGGTGAACTCCTCACCACCGGGGCCGGACTGCGCAGCCGA